>JBIPLZ010000018.1:0-13840 GCA_044369395.1 Flavobacteriales bacterium
CCGACATTGAAGTCACTGAAAACTGGATTGAACCCGTAATTAAGCATTTCGAAGAAAATGAAAATGTGGCTGCAGTTCAACCTAAGATACGCGCTTTTAAACAACGTGATCGTTTTGAGTATGCAGGTGCTGCAGGAGGTTTTATTGATCGCTTTGGTTTCCCATTTTGCCGTGGACGAATATTCGAAGAAAGCGAAGTGGATACAGGTCAGTACGATGATGTAACAGAAGTGTTTTGGGCATCAGGCGCATGTATGTTTGTGCGCGCAACTATTTTTAATGAATGCGAAGGATTTGATGAATCGTTTTTTGCGCACATGGAAGAAATTGATTTGTGTTGGCGCATGAAAAATCGTGGATATACCATTTTGGTAGAGCCGAAATCTGTGGTTTTTCATATTGGCGGAGGCACTTTATCGAAATCGAATTGGCGCAAAACCTATTTGAATTTTCGAAACAATCTCGAATTGATTTACAAGAACATCGAAGGCCAGTATTTATTGAGAAGTTTATTTATGCGGATGGTATTGGATGGGATAGCAGCATTCAAATTTTTATTCACGAATGGGATTAGTCATTTTTACGCCATCATTCGTGCGCACATGCATTTCTATCGCTTGATTCCAACTATAAGACAAAAACGGAAACGATTAAAAGCTCTCGAGCACGATCGCAATAGTGCTGGAGTTTATATGGGTTCTATTGTAGCCGATTATTTTATTCGAGGCAAGAAATCATTTCGCGATTTAACAATCTCCAAAACCATAAATAATGTTTGATTCGCTCGTTAATTTCGAAGATGTTTTAACCGTAACAGTTACCTTATTTGCCATTATCGATATTGTTGGAGCTACGCCGTTGCTCATTTCGATGAAAAGCCGATTGGGTGAAATCGAATCCGGGAAAGCAACTTTGGCCTCTGGTGTTTTAATGATTCTGTTTCTCATTTTCGGAACGAAATTCCTCGGTTTGTTGGGTGTTGATGTTCATTCTTTTGCTGTAGCCGGTTCCATTGTCATTTTTATTATGGCTTTGGAAATGGTGTTGGGCATTGAATTATTCAGACAAGATCCAGATGTAAAATCGGGAAGCATTATCCCCATTGCATTTCCCATTATAGCTGGTTCAGGAACCCTAACAACTGTGATGTCATTAAGAGCCAATTACACCATTTACAGCATTTTAATTGGTATTCTCATCAATCTTTTAGCCGTTTATTTGGTACTCAAATCACTGACTTTCTTAGAACGTAAACTTGGTAAAAGCGGACTATTTGTTATTCGTAAATTCTTCGGAGTAATACTGCTTGCCATTGCGGTAAAGATTTTCAAGGCGAATATTGTGTTGTGATTTATTTGATTTGAAAATTTGAAAAAATTGAAAAATTTGAAAATGATTTTGATGTGCTGATATTTCGATGTGCTGATTTGATTAATGTGCTGATATGTAGATAATCAAATTAAACAATTATAGTACTTTGGTTAATTTTACCGAAGTTTCAAATTTACTCCAAAGAATTTTTAAGAACCTGAACGTTTCAAGAATTTTAGTGTTTGAAATCTCGAAACAATGATAATTTTCATGAAAAGACATTTTTTACAAACCCTGCTGTTTATTTTCTTACTAGGACAAAATATTCAAGCCCAAACCATAGTTAGTGGAGGTATTTACGCCAACACTACCTGGACATTGGCTAATAGCCCTTACTTGATGACTGGCAATACAGTTGTATTTCCTGGGGTAACACTTAACATAGAACCTGGAGTTGAAGTGCGAGTAAAGGAAAACGGAATGTCGGGAACGCAGTTTTATTTAGAAACTCGAGGTACCATTAATATGGTGGGCACTTCTGATGCACCCATTACGTTCAGAGCAGATACAGCGCTAACCACAGTTGGTGCTTGGCAGGGTTTCATAATCAAGAATTCGCAAGGTGGAAGTATTAATTATAACTACGTCAATATTGCAAACACCATTAACTGTTTCGTGTATGATGGCTCGGTTCCTTCTTCTATCCAATTGAATCAATGCAACTTCAGTCATAACGCCTATGCTGTTGTGGTAGGAACAGATTTAACCGCCGATGATTGTGTTTTTAATAGTAACGAAAATGCCATTTATGGTTGGGCAAATTTTACTTTTAGAAATTGTGTTTTCGAAAATAATCTTGCGGCACTTTCCATTTATGCCAATAGCCTCGATATGAATAATTGTATCGTACGAAATAATAATTTGGGTATTAGCATTAACACAGGGTCAATTACCGGTACGCTGGTAAAAAATACCTTATTCGAGAACAATGTAATTGCATACAATTATGCCAACAACGGATTAATTGATTCATGTACGTTCAGTGGCAATTCGGAAGCCGTTATAAATACTACATACCTGACAGTAAGCAACAGTAGTTTTAGTAATAACGTCACTGCCTTACAAGTAGGCTTTGGATCACTAGTTAATGAGTGCCTGATTGAGCAAAATCAAACGGGTGTAGCACTAGGGCCAATAAGTTTTGGACAACCCTTACCAATTGTCGAAAATAACCGTATTTGTTCAAACACCTTGTATAACATCGACAACCGAACTGATCTGAATATATTTATCCCTACCAACTGTTTCTGTATTACAGATTCAGCAGAAATCGAATCGAAGATTTTTGATGGTTACGATGATGTTTCCAATGGCCTTATTAGTTATGCCATTTTCGATACAAGCTGTGTCAGCGTTTTGAGATTGATAAATAAATCCGGAGAGCCAACTTCGTTGGAAAATAACAAATTTCAAGAGGCTATTCAAGTTTTTCCGAATCCGGTAAGTGATCAACTGACCATTTCCAACAACAATACTTTCGATGCTTACACACTCAATACAATTGATGGTAAGGAAGTTTTGAGTGACAAACTTGGGGTTGGAAATACGTTAATTAATGTGTCACATATTCAATCAGGGATTTATTTTCTAGTCATAAAAGGAGCTGGTCAACAAAGCCACACTTTAAGAATAGTGCATTTGTAAACAAGAGTAAGTGTATTTATTCGAGAAGGCTTAATCAATTTTTCCTTTCCAATAAAGGCACAAAACGAAACTCACCATGCTCTTCAATGGCTATGGTGCCATCTAAGTTTTTGTCGAGCACATGCATAATTTGTTTGCCGTCTTGTCCCACCGGAATAACCATTCGACCACCAGGTTTAAGTTGATCGATTAATGCTTGTGGAATGGATGGAGCACCTGCTGTTACAATAATTTTATCGTAAGGTGCATAAACGGGTTGACCCAAATACCCATCACCAAAAAACAAACGTGCGGGTACATTCATCTCTTCCAATAGTTTCTTGGTTCGCAAATACAAAGTATGCTGACGTTCGATACTGAATATTTTGATTTTAAACTGAGCCAGTACCGCAGTTTGATATCCACTGCCTGTTCCTATTTCCAATACTTTTTCGCCTGGAATCAAATTTAGCAGTTGCGTTTGAATTGCCACAGTAGATGGATGCGAAATGGTTTGCCCTGCTCCAATTTGAAAAGCAATATCCTGATAAGCTTTTTCTGCAAATACCAAATCCTGAAAAAATTGATGCCGAGGCACCTCTCGAATTGCATCCAAAACACGTTCATTTACTATTCCATGAACACGTAAATCATCCACCATTCGCTTGCGCAATCCTTGATATCTGTAGGAATCGGGTATTAACATAGATTGTATAAAATCTGAATCCTAAAATTAATCCATCGCATTAACCTCAATACATAAAACAAAGGCTTTCGTTCACAAAACAATGTTCATTTTTTTCTATCATTTTCCAACATTATTTACATGTGCAATTTCGTATTAATGAAAATGATTAGGTTTGCGGAAAATTGATAATTATGCTTAAAATAGGCGTAGTAGGTGCTGGTCATCTTGGTAAAATTCATTTAAAGCTCATTAAAGAAATTGATGCTTATGAACTTTGTGGTTTTTTTGATGTCGATGCTGATAGTTCAAAACGTATTGCGGAAGAGTTCAACATTCATGCATTTTCCAGTTTTGATGAAATGCTCCAGCAAGTAGACGTTGTGGATGTAGTAACTCCTACACTATTTCATCACACCTATGCAAGTAAAGCATTGCGTGCAAGTAAACATGTTTTTATCGAAAAACCGATAGCAACTACCATCGATGAAGCGCGCGAACTTGAACAATTGTCGGTTGAAGCGGGTAAAAAAGTACAGATTGGACATGTTGAACGTTTCAACCCTGCATACATAGCGGCATCTCCATTTTTCGACAATCCCATGTTTGTTGAAACACATCGTTTAGCGCAATTCAACCCACGTGGCACCGATGTTTCGGTAGTTCTCGATTTAATGATTCATGATATTGATATTGTGCTTCATAGTGTAAAGTCGACTGTGAAGAAAATAAGTGCTTCGGGTGTTTCGGTTGTCAGTGAAACTCCTGATATCGCAAATGCGCGTATTGAGTTTGATAATGGCTGCGTTGCCAATCTGACGGCTAGCAGACTTTCCATGAAGAACATGCGTAAAACACGGTTCTTTCAAAGAGATGCATACATCAGCGTCGATTTTCTGGAAAAAGAAGTGGAAGTCATTCGCATGAATACTATTGAAGGTGAACCTGACCCACTTGCTGTTACTATCGAAATGGCTGAAGGCAAAGGACTTAAACAGATTCATTTTGAGCGCCCAGAAATTTTACCAACAAATGCAATAAAATCCGAATTGGAGAGTTTTGCAGACGCTATTCTAAACAATAAAATCCCAATTGTGAATGTTTCACATGGTTTACAAGCATTGGAAGTAGCCAATAGAATTATTGAAAAAATGAACACTACTTCGCATCTCTTCGCATAATTCATGAAGCAAGGTTACACTGCCGTTCTCCTATTTTGCTTGCTTGTTTTAGTAAGTTGCAACATAATCAACCCTAAAGAAGAAGAAGCATCTTATATTGCCATCAATTCTGTAAACGTTACTACAGATGTTGCAATGCAAGGAAGTAATGCAGCAAATATTTCGGATGCATGGATTTATGTGGACGATAACCTTGTTGGTGCGTTCAAACTTCCATGTAGAATACCGGTTTTACATTCTGGCAAACACAAAGTTTCGGTTGGTGCAGGTATTCAGTTAAATGGTTCGTCTTCACTACGCACACCTTATTTATTCTATCGTTTTCATGAACAAGAAAATGTAAATTTAGAAGCTGGAAAAACTACCACCTTATCTCCCACTTTTACCTATTTCGATTCTTTAACATTCGCTTTCAAAGCTAATTTCGATGACCTTTCGGGAAATAAATTAACATCCACTTCCACCAGCGATACAACACTTTCATTGTGCAACGATCCAGCAAGAGTATTCGAAGGTGCGGGCTCTTGCCTTGTTCAATTATTCAGAGATAGTGGCTTTGTCGATTTTCAAATGATTGATCCGGTTTCTCTTCCCCAAGGCGGAGCAAATGTGTTTATGGAAATCAATTACAAAAACAACCAGGATCTTTTAGTTGGTTTACGCTCTTATTATTCAGGCGCATCTACAAAAGAAGAACAAGTTATTACTTTACGTCCAACAGAATCTTGGAATAAAGTATATATCAACTTAACAAGGCAGGTTAGTTCGCAGATAAATGCAAACAATTTTCGCATCTTCTTCCAAACTACAAAGCCATCGGGCTCAGAACCACTTGAAGTTTTAATCGACAACTTTAAAATTATCTATTAAGGAAGTGAATTCTATCAAACGAGATAAAAATCAAACACGTATTCAACTTGCAGCCGATTACCTATCGGCATTGCTAGCATGGACTGTATATTACTCTTTCCGAAAAATATACCTCGAACCGCTTGTATTTGGATATGAAATTGAAGTTGAATACAACAAATCATTCTATCTTGGCTTAGCAGTAGTCCCATTATTTTGGATGCTACTTTACCATGTTTCAGGAACCTATTACGACATATACCGCAAATCACGATTAGGCATTATCGGTTCTACTACTTGGTTAATTTTAATCGGATCAATCGTACTATTTTTCGCTATTTCGCTCGACGATTTTATACCATCCTATCGATATTATTATATTTCGTTTAGTGCACTTTTTCTGATTCAATATTTAATTACGGTTGTTCAACGGATGTTTTTAGCAACCCGAAATGCGCGAAACATTCAAAAAGGAAAAATCTTTTTCAATACTTTATTAATTGGTTCTGGCAAGAAAGCTTACGAGATCTACCAGAAAATTGAAGAACAATCGATTCGTAGCGGAAATCGTTTTCTTGGCTATGTTCCCGTTAATGGAAGTAAAGACCAAAATCTCGCCGAATCATTGCCAATGGTTGGTAACTTTAGCGAGATGGTTCAGCTTATTCAAAAGCTCGATATTGAAGAAGTTATTGTAGCACCCGAAGATTCTGAACATGCCTATCTTGGAAAATTCCTCACAGAATTGGAAGTAACCAATGTCGTCATAAAAGTCATTCCTGACATCAGCGATATTCTGTTGGGTTCGGTTCGAACGTCTGCAATTTTCGGTGCGCCCATCATCGAAATCAAGAGGCAAATTATGCCTGCCTGGCAAAAATCACTCAAAAGACTGTTCGATATTACAGTTTCTCTTTTTGTAATGATTTTCTTTTTTCCTGTGTACATCATTACAGGGTTAATTGTTATTAGTACTTCAAAAGGATCGGTCTTTTATAGTCATTATAGAATCGGGCTAAACGGCCTTCCATTTAAAATATACAAATTTCGCTCGATGTTCAGCGATGCCGAAAAACGTGGACCTCAATTGAGTAAGGTGAACGATTCACGAATTACGCCTTTTGGTTTGTTTATGCGAAAAACACGCCTAGATGAAATCCCCCAATTTTACAATGTGCTGATTGGCAATATGTCGATTGTGGGGCCGCGTCCTGAACGCCAGTTTTACATCGATCAAATTATTGAAGTTGCTCCACATTACCGTCTTTTGCATAAAGTACGACCAGGAATTACCGGTTGGGGACAAGTGAAATTTGGCTATGCTGAGAATATTCCCGAAATGGTTGAACGCCTTAAATACGACATCTTATATATTGAGAACATGACCTTTGCGCTCGATATTAAAATCATGATTTACACATTTCTCATTGTAATTCAAGGCAGAGGAAAATAGCAACCTTTCCATTTGATGATTCGGAAGGAG
Organism: Flavobacteriales bacterium; assembly: GCA_044369395.1. GTDB lineage: Bacteria > Bacteroidota > Bacteroidia > M30B66 > M30B66 > CALQRR01. The sequence continues at coordinate 7,193 of JBIPLZ010000018.1, forward strand.
ATTCCTTTATTTGCACATTCAAATTCAATAACGATTAATTAGTTCCACAATGAAAAATATTGCAGTAATAGGCGCAGGAACCATGGGCAACGGAATTGCTCATACATTTGCTCAGTTTGGATTTCCCGTAATTCTGGTGGATGTTAGTGAAGCCGCTCTCGAAAAAGGCATCGCTACAATTACCAAAAACCTCGATCGTCAAGTTCAAAAAGGAAGTCTTACCGAAACTCAAAAATCGGAAACGCTTGCACGAATTACTGCACACACAAGCATCGACGAAAAATTATTCGATCGAGATTTAGTTGTGGAAGCTGCTTCCGAAAATTTCCAAATAAAATCTTCGGTCTTTCGTCAACTCGATCAGTTTTGTCAGCCCAGTTGCATTTTAGCTTCTAACACATCATCAATATCCATTACCCGAATTGCTGCAGAAACCAAGCGTCCTGAGCAGGTTATCGGTATGCATTTCATGAACCCAGTTCCGGTTATGAAACTGGTCGAAATTATCAATGGATATTCAACATCGTCGCACACAAGTGCATTAACTGTAGAAGTTTCCATAGCGCTACAAAAAACTCCTGTTGTGGTGAACGATTACCCGGGATTTGTGGCGAATAAAATCCTCATGCCCATGATTAACGAAGCCATCATTACGCTTCATGAGGGCGTTGCCGGTGTTCAAGAAATCGATACCGTTATGAAATTAGGAATGGCACATCCCATGGGACCATTGCAACTAGCCGATTTTATTGGATTAGATGTGTGTCTTTCCATTTTACGCGTCTTGCAAGATGGGTTTGGAAATCCGAAATATGCACCCTCTCCCCTCTTGGTAAATATGGTCATGGCTGGGCAATTGGGCGTGAAATCGGGCATTGGTTTTTACGATTATAGTGCAGGTATCAAAGAAGCAAAAGTGGCCGCGCAGTTCAGCTAATCAATAAGTTTCTTTTGAATTGGTTTTTAATGGCGGCATCCGGGCTTTCATTCCAATGCGGCTATGCCAGATTTCCATTCAATCCCTGCCGCTTTTGAGTAAAAACGACAACCCGTTCCTGTGAATCAATTATGGATTAGTTTACAAAGGAACCATCCTCTATCGATCCAATAATATCCTCGATCATTTTATCCTCCGGATTTGTATAAGGATTATAGGTTTCCTTTAGATTGGTGCTAAAAACACGCGCCAAAGATTGCCAGAAAAAGGCCTGAAACGAACCACGCAAATCTTTCACTAAACCATAGGAAGAATTACCCGTTTCACGATCTATCAATTTAATCAATATACGCCCTTGATTCAAGGTCATATTGCGAATATCACCTTCAAACTCGTTCTTTAATTCCGACTCTGCACGTTTAAGCAATTTCTTCTGCTCCGATTCCGGCTTTCCAACCATCATATCATTATACGTTTTCAACTTTTTACCCGCAATTTTTGAATACGGATACACTTTGGCAACATCCCTTTTTAAGCGACTCCATTTTCGTTCTTCCCGTTTATTCGCGAACGTTCTGTTTTCAGAAATACTTACAGGGTGAAGCGTTACGATGGGCAATGTATCGCCATTATCTGTAATGATAAAGTACAATTTAAACCCGGTTGGCTTAGGCAACTCCGACAATTTTTCAGGTTCTTTTACTGCAATTTGTGCTTGACAAACCTGCAAACAAAAAAACATCATAATAAAAATCTGAATCAATTTCATATTCAAAATCTTAGTTAGATTGGGATAAATCAGAAAGATTGAAAAATTTACTCAACGCCTCAATTATAATTGACGGAACACGCATAGGTTTCATGTTGGAAGAACGAATAAAAACCAATTCTGTTTCAGCAGTATTTAAAAGTTCCATCGCTTCGTTATACATTGAATAATGAAAAACGATACGCGATTGAGGCATGGTTTGGATTCGCGTTTCAATGAGCAGTAATTCATCGTATCGTGCAGGTTTTTTATACTGAATATGTAAATCTGTAACAGGCATTAATATTCCAGATTCTTCTAATGAACTATACCGAATTCCAAGCGATCGAAGAGCTTCCACTCGTCCTACTTCCAAATAGCTTGCATATTGACCGTAATACACAAATCCCATTTGATCGGTTTCTGCATAACGTACGCGAATTGTAGTTTGATGTGTAAACACAAAAAAAAATTAATGTATGTTGATTAAACTAAAATGTGTAAATTTTGGAATTCTATTGACTTCGAATTTTGAATCCCATTAAAGTTATCCATACATTTATTCACCTTGCAGTTATATCATTGATAATTAGCTGCTCAAGGCCTATGCAATTGGTTTCAACCAACAAAGAAAACTTGATGATTGGGCCAAATGGGTATTCAAAAAGTTCACCTGCAATCGATTCTTTGATTCAACCTTATCGCATTCCACTTCAAAAAACAATGAACGAAGTGGTTGCTGTTACGGATGCACCAGCTACGAAGGCACTTCCTGAATGTGGATTGGGCAATTTAATTTGTGATATGATGATGAGTTATTCCGAAAGAGCTCTTCTCAAACATGCCGATATTGCCTTTTACAATATGGGGGGACTTCGCATAGAACTCCCCAAAGGAGATATTACCCTATCGATGATTTTTGAGTTAGTTCCTTTCGAAAACGAGTTGGTTACTATTGATGTACTTGGGAAAGATCTAGATGGTTTATTTCAACAAGTTGCATTAAAAAAAGGAGGTCCAATTGCTGGATGTTCCATGGGAATCTCTTCGAAAGGAGCTGTAAATATTAAAGTGGGAGGAAAAGAAATCGAACCCGAACGAACTTACACGATCATTTCGAATGATTATTTAATCAACGGCGGCGACAATTACATTATGCCCCTTTATTCAAACCGACAAAATCTGAAAGTGAAGTTTCGCGATGCCTTGCTCGAAGAACTGAAAAACTATAAATCAAAAAATATCCAATTACATCCTACAACCGATGGACGAATTTACCTCCTGGACACGCCGTAAGTTTATTCGAGGCAGTTTAAGTCTTGCGGCATATACAACCACGCCGGGTTGGCTTAAAGCTTTTGAAAACGAAACAGGCCATAAAACATTGACCATTCTTCACACCAACGATTGGCATAGTCGAATAGATCCTTTTCCCGATAACGATCCCAAATATCCGGGTCAAGGAGGGGCTGCACGCAGAGCGGCGCTTATTTCGAAGATTCGCGATGAACAGAGCAATGTGTTGCTACTAGATGCTGGTGATATTTTTCAAGGCACACCGTACTTTAATTTTTATGGTGGAGAGCCCGAATTTAAATTGATGTCGGCTATGGGTTATGAAGCCGCAACTTTGGGAAATCACGATTTCGATAATGGCATAGATGGACTTGTTAACAAAATGCCTTTTGCCAATTTCACATTTGTGAATTGCAACTACGGCGTAAAAGACACAGCACTCGAAGGAAAATTAAAGAAATCGATAATCCTGAAAAAAAACGGGTTAAAGATTGGTATACTGGGAGTTGGCATCGATTTAACAGGGCTTGTTCCCGTTGCAAATTGGAAAGGTATTCAATACCACAATCCCATCATAGCTGCTGATAATGAGGCACGTTATCTCAAGTTAGACGAGCATTGCGACATGGTTATTTGCTTGTCACACTTGGGCTATCAATACGATACATTTAAACCTTCTGACCTAATGTTAGCATCAAACACTAAGCACATTGACGTAATTTTAGGCGGACATACTCATACATTCTTAGAAAAACCCGTAACTGTAATGAATGCAATAGGCAATAATGTGACTATTAATCAAGTAGGTTGGGCTGGCTTACGATTAGGTAGGCTCGATTACCTCTTTAGTAGTATAAACAACAAGAAAAACCAAGCGTTTTCCCAAATTGAATTTTTTAAAAAGTCAATAGCAATTTGATTTTTTTTTAAAGTATTTTTAGTAAATATTTGCCATCCAATTCTTCGGTTCCTCCCTCAAACCGAAAATCGATTCAAGGAATATTCCTTTAATCATTTTAATAACAACAGAATATGCAGACACTAGAGCAATCATTTGAAAAAATTTGGCAGAATTGCCTCGACATTATAAAGGATAATGTCAATCAACAGAGTTTTAAAACTTGGTTTGATCCAATTCGACCTGTGAAGTTAAACGGAAGCGTTTTGACAATTCAGGTACCTAGTCAATTTTTTTACGAATGGTTAGAAGAGCATTATATTGACTTGCTTAAAAAAACTATCAATAAGGAATTAGGACCTGAGGGGCGTCTTGAGTATTCTATAATCATGGAAAACAATTACCGCAATGCTAATCCATACACGGTTAACATTCCTGCGGTTAGTCATAAGTCATTGAAAAACCCTGCTGTTTCGATGCCAATCGACCTAAACAGCAACTCCATCAAAAACCCATTCATCCTTCCTGGATTAAAGAAGATGAATGTTGAATCTCAACTCAACCCAAATTACTCTTTCGACAATTTGGTTGAAGGCGATTGTAATCGTCTAGCTCGCTCTGCTGGATTTGCAGTTGCGAACAAACCCGGAGGTACAGCTTTCAATCCATTGCTTATTTATGGAAATGTTGGTTTAGGAAAAACACATTTGGCCAATGCCATTGGTATTGAGATTAAAAAGAATTTTCCGAACAAAACGGTTCTTTATGTTCAAGCTGAGAAATTCATTACCCAGTTTGTTGATGCAGTAAAGAATAACTCTCATAACGACTTCATCCATTTTTATCAGATGATTGACGTGTTGATTATTGACGACGTTCAATTCTTTGCAGGAAAAGAAAGAACTCAAGACGTTTTCTTTCAAATTTTCAACCACTTACACCAAACAGGAAAACAATTGGTGTTAACATCTGATAAATCCCCAATCGAATTAATTGGTTTAGAGCAACGTCTTCTTTCTCGTTTCAAATGGGGTTTAAGTGCCGACTTGCAAGTGGCAAATCTGGAAACACGTATCGCCATTTTGGAAAAGAAAATTTATGCCGATGGTATCGAAATGCCGAAAGATGTTATCGAATATTTGGCATACAACATCACAACCAATGTGCGTGAACTTGAAGGTGCATTAATTTCATTGGTTGCTCAGTCAACGTTGAATCGCAAATCCATTACAATGGAATTGGCTCGACAGATGATTGATAAGTTTGTAAAAAACACAACGCGCGAAATTTCTATCGATTTTATTCAGAAAGTTGTTTCCGATTATTTCAACCTTCCGTTGGATCTCTTAAAATCCAAAACCCGTAAGCGTGAGGTAGTTCAGGCTCGTCAAATTGCAATGTTCTTTGCAAAAAGCATGACTAAATCTTCTTTGGCAAGCATCGGTTTGCAATGTGGAGGTAAAGATCATGCAACTGTTCTTCATGCTTGCCGTACAGTAAACAACCTCCTCGAAACAGACAAGAAATTTCGCGTCTATATCGATGAGATTGAAAAGAAGATCGGTAATCAATAAAAAGAACATTTTGACCATAAACAAAGTACTGATGGTCTGCCTAGGCAATATTTGTCGCTCACCTATGGCAGAAGGCATACTCAGAGCTCGGATAGAAGAAGCTGGCAAAAAGGTTGTTGTAGATTCTGCAGGAACATCGGATTATCACGCAGGTGAAAGTCCCGATTTCAGGGCTATCCGAATACTTGAGAAACGTGGAATTGATATTTCAGGTCTCTCTGCTCGTAAATTCACAGTGAAGGATTTTGATGATTTCGACCTCATCTACGCCATGGACGCATCCAACATGATGAATATTTTAGCTTTAGCTAGAAACGATGAAGACCGAAAAAAAGTTGAACTAATTCTCAATGTGAGTCATCCTCAAAGTAACCGCTCCGTGCCCGATCCTTATTATGGGGGTATGGAAGGATTTGAAGAAGTTTACTCACTTTTGAATGAGGTTTCTTCGAAAATAATCAGCTCGATTTGAGCATGCAAACGGGATCAATTTTCTTACTTTCAACCTATCTCGGCGATGAAGCACGAGAAGATTCCTTAAGTATGTGGGAGTTGAGTTTGGTGCAAGACTTGAAAATGTACTTCACCGAAAACGAAAAAAGCGCCAGACGTTTTCTCCGAAAAGCTGGTTACAAAGGTTCTTTAGACGAAATTATTCTCCATCGTTTCGATAAAGACACACGCATAGAGGAACAACATAAATTATTATCGCTTGTTAAACAAGGTAACCATGTTGGACTTATTTCAGAGGCCGGAGCTCCTGCACTTGCGGATCCTGGTGCAAATTTATTAGCATTAGCTCACGAACAAGGAATTTCGGTCATTCCAGTTCCTGGTCCTTCGGCTATTATGCTCAGTATAATTTCGTCGGGCCTCAATGGACAACAATTTACCTTTCATGGGTATTTACCAATTGATAAAATTGCGCGCAGTCGAAAATTAAGAGAAATCGAACAGGTTTCGTTTCAAACGGGCTATGCCCAATTTTTTATTGAGACACCTTATCGCAATGCGGTCATCATTGATGAATGCATCAACACATTAACTCCCCAAACCAAACTATGTATAGCAGCAAACTTAACCGTTCCTGATGGTTGGGTGAAGACGAAATCCATGGAAAAATGGAAATTGCAAAAGCCTGAAATTCAAAAAATTCCAGCTGTATTTGGCCTCCTAAAATCTACTTAATATTTTT
>JBIPLZ010000243.1:0-4028 GCA_044369395.1 Flavobacteriales bacterium
ACCCGCATTCGACCAAAATCCATTAGCGAAGTATCTATTCGCAATCCATTGTTCTCAAATTCCCCATTGGTGAAAAGCGGTTCTGTGTGACACGAAGCACAATGACTCTTAAACAATCGGTATCCATTTTCTTGTTGGGTGTTGAAGGAGATTTCTTTACGCAACATTTTATCGTAAAGCGAATTCGCACTCACAATTGTTAACATGAATTGAGCAATGGCTTTAAGTGTTTTTTCGCCTGTTACACGCTCATCTCCAAAAGCTTTCTTAAATAAGGTTTTATATTTCGTGTTTGAATTTAACTTCTTAATTACCCGATCGAAATGTTCATCCATTTCATCCGGATTTTCGATAGGTGCCAACGATTGCATATCGAGATGGTTAATTGCGCCATCCCACATAAGGGATTTTTGCCAAGCCAGGTTCATCACCGCCGGAGCATTCCGAAATCCAATTCGGTCCTCAATGCCGTGACTCAAATCATGGTCTACATGCGTAAAAGCGGTGAATTGCGAATGACAACTCGAACACGAAATGGTACTATCTCTTGATAAAATGGGGTCGTAAAACAAGTGTCTTCCAAGTTCAATTTTATCGGAGTTGAGTGGGTTTTTAGCGAAATTATACTGTGGTTTAGGCCAATTTGATGGAATTTGAAAAGGTACATCATCGAGCATCCGAAACCCTGAAATGACAATCAAAAGCAAGAGAATGGAAATGCTTGTTCGTTTCATTTTTGATTTAAATCGGGTAATTGGAATAGGGGAGGAGCTTGTTAATCAATGAAGTTTAAAGTTTTGCATATTAAAGTTGAAGTTTCATGAGAATATCGGTTTGAATATCATCACCTAAAATAAATGGATGCTTCCCAAATTCTACAAATCCATTTTTAAGGTAGAAGCGAATTGCTTTGTAATTCTTTTCCCAAACACCCAGCCATAAGGTCTTGGCATTCTTTTCTCTCGAAATTTCGATTGCTTTATTTAAAAGTTTCTTCCCAACTTCTTTTCCATGAAATTCTTCAAGTACATAAACTCGTTCGATTTCAATAAAATCATCTTCTTTGAAATCGGTTTGAGCTTTTCCGAAACTAACTTTCAAATACCCAATTATTTTTCCATCCATTCTTGCAAAATAAAATGAAGACTCCGAATTCATTATCTCTATCGTTAATTGATGAATCGATAAATTCTCATCCAAGTATTTCTTCATATTCTCCTCCGAATTTTGATTTGAGAAAGCTTCAACAAAGGTTTTCTTGCTAATTATTTGCAATTCATCAATTTCAAATGGTTTTACTAAGCTAATCTCTAAAGAAATCATTTTTTGTTCGGTTCGTAAATGTTAGTTTTTCATTTAATAAAAACATTTTGCCAATTGTTTCGAAATGTCAACGGCATTCAAGCTGGGCGACATAATTTTGGTTTGTTTCGATAAGTCGAATGCTTCAATCATCTTTTCCACATCTATTCCAATTTGAATTTGCTTGTTTCGATCAACATCCATTTCAATTTTTTGGACACATTGATAGGGAGTCATGTAGCCGCCCAAATGAAATTGGAATTCATTTTTTCGCGAATTACATACATTACTCGTTCCTTCAATTTTCGCATTGATATATCCGTTTTGCCAGGTCCAATACATCCCGCGTGTCGGATCTAAGTCGCCCCCCATTGCGCCGGATACATTTGTTAGACTATCAATTCCCAAATAAAATTCCAGTTTATCAAACACCATTTCTACCGGAATTTTTAATTTGATTTTATGTGTTGAATCATCCAATAAATCAATCAAATGAAAACTTTCTTCTTCATTCCAGATTTGCGTATTTGATTTCCAAAAGCTTAGTTTCGAAATATAGAATCTAAATTCCGTAAACTTCACACTGTCAATTTCGTTGATATTAAAAGAAATTGAGCTATTAGTGAAAATCAAGTTTTTGCTAGTCGCATGAAAATCGATGCTTAGAGTTTGCGCATAGCTATTTGCAACAGAAACAAGCATAATTAGAACAAACGCAAAAGTTTGAAATGCAGAATAAACAGATTTATAGAAAAACTTCATCGTTTATATCGATTGTCATTTTTAGTATCGACGAATTTAAATCAATTATTGGTTGAATAAGATTAAGTTGTCAAATTCCTCAAGACTAGAACTAGGAAAGATGGTTTAATCTGATTTTTTGGAAGCCAATAAATAATTTCTCGATTACATCATTGAAAATATTTTGAAAGAATTAAAAATTATTAGGTATGCAGCAAAGTTTTAATTGAATTAATTCGATTTGAATATAATTGAACTGCAATTTAGATTGTTAATATGTGATGAGTGTATTCGATTGAAAAATTTAAACGTATATAAACATATATAAACGTATATAAATGTTTATATAACGCCTATCTGCTCGTTAAGATATAAATTGCATCCTGGGAAGGGGACATTGGGTTTCCCTGCAAATAAATCATTTTAATTGCAAATTAAATTATTAACATGCTTTTTCTTTTTATGTCTATTTTGTTTTGAAATTGTTTTTATTATTTAATTAGAAATAATTCGAATTAAATTTCATTATTATTTCTGTTTTTGATTTAAATTTGTCATTCGTTCCGGTATGTGTTTTTGAAATTCATATACCATGTATAATCAACTTATCATTTTAAATTTTACACACCAAAATCAAGCGGGTTTTGGTCTTAGTTTTAAGCGCGATTCTTTATTCTACTTGCCGATCAAGGCATTTAAAAATGCAATCTGGATTGATGAACTCCGTTTTTGGTGGATTGTTGATAATCAAGAATCTCGATTCTTTTTAAGACATCTTTTTGAACAATTTGAAAATGTTCAATATTTCATTCGAATTGGAAAACGTAACTATCCTTTGCCAATTTGGTATGGAAAAGTTCCTGTTTTGCAATACTTAGATGTGATTGGACCGAACACCCGCCTTGAAATTATCAAGCTTATTGAATGGATGCAACACAAGCGATACAGTAAAATCACCATCGATAACTATTACAATACTCTTTGTGGATTTTTACGGTTTTTTGCTGTCAAGAATTTGAATGATATTACTCATGAAGACCTAATAAGGTATAATAGAGAATATATCATTGATCGGAATTTGTCTTCTTCGTTTCAGAATACCTTAGCCAGTGCTTTGAAACTATTACTGAATATTTCTGAGAATAAATCATTCAATCCGGATACAATTGAACGTCCCCGGCGGGAGCACCGATTGCCCAATGTGCTATCTAAAGAAGAAGTTAAGTTGATTATTAATGCCTTGAAAAATAATAAACACAGATTAATGTTGAAGATCATTTATGCCTGTGGATTGCGCGCTGGTGAACTCATTTCACTCAAGCCCAACGACATTCATCGCGATCGCGAGATTTTGCACATTAAGAATGCAAAAGGGAAAAAAGACCGCGTAGTTCCCATACCCATGAGTCTGATATACGAAATTGATGCTTACAGAAAATATCAACAAGGAGACATCTATTTATTTTGTGGGCAGAAAAGTGAGGACCCTTATAGCAGCAGGAGTTTACAACTTGTATTTAAAGAAGCTCTTAATCGAGCTGGAATTACAAAGCCTGCAACTCTTCACTGGCTGAGGCATTCATACGCAACGCATTTACTAGAACGCGGCACCGACATTCGTTACATCCAAGAATTACTTGGTCATAACAGCACCAAAACCACCATGATTTATACCCATGTAAGCAAGAAATCGTTGCTTGAAATTAGAAGTCCGTTCGAAGATTTGTAGTTTTAGTGTTTATTTGTAGGTTTGTCTATAACATTTAACAATAAGAAACACTCCCTCGCTTATCACACCCATTCAACATATTATTGAGATAGATATAGTCGGGTGTAAGAGAGTTAGAGGTAATGCCCCCAAAGTCATTTCGGTATGCCTGACACAGTTAAGCAGGTTTAAAGTGCGCTGGGATCGTCCAGGCGGCGAGGCAGCGTTTCGCCATTTACACGATAATGATCTAATTAAGCAGGATCGGCGAAAGAAT
>JBIPLZ010000244.1:0-4027 GCA_044369395.1 Flavobacteriales bacterium
CACACAATCGGCCCGTAAAAAAGCCATTGAGAACATTTCCTTAACACGAGGAATGGTAAGCAAAGGCGAACTCATTATCTCTAAAGGGGAATTGGTGACTCCCGAAAAATTCCAGATTCTGGAATCGGTTCGTTTGGAATACGAAGCTCAAGTTGGTTCATTAAAAATTGATTCCTTTTGGGTCATTACCGGACAAGCAATTATGGTGGGTGTATTACTTTCCATGCTGCTGATGTTTTTAATTATCCTTCGTCGCGATTTATTTGAAGATTCCATCAAGTTGAGTTTCTTGTTTTCCTTGGTGGTGGCCGAAGTCGTTTTGGTAAGTTTTATGGCTCGTTTTCATGTGCTGAGTATTTACCTGTTTCCATTTTGCATCATGCCTATTATCATTCGGGCATTTTTCGATACGCGACTGGCCATGTTTGCGCATTTGTTAACCATCATGATTGTGGGTTTCTTGGTACCAAATCCTTTTGAATTTTTCACCATTCAAATGCTTGGAGGCATTGCCTGTATTTTCAGCATTGTGAATATGCGCAAACGATCACAATTGTTTATAACCATTTCATTGCTAACATGTGTGTATTTAGCCTGTTATGTTGGTATAACTCTCATGGTAGAAGGTCAGTTGGAGGCATTGAAAATCCGCGAAATGTTTTGGTTAGCAGGAAGTGCTTCACTTTCACTTTTCTCGTATCCAATCATTTATTTTATTGAAAAAGTTTTTGGGTATACGAGCGATGTTTCTTTATTGGAATTATCGGATACCAATAACCCGCTATTAAAACAATTGGCATTTCAAGCACCCGGCACATTTCAGCATTCTTTGCAGGTAGCAAATCTTGCCGAAGCAGCCATCTCTCGCATTGGCGGAAATGCACTCTTAACCCGAACAGGAGCTTTATACCACGATATTGGTAAGATGGAATTGGCGCGGTTCTTTATCGAAAATCAGGTAACTGGAGTAAATCCGCACGACGAGCTCGACTTTGATGAAAGTGCTCGACTCATTGTGAGTCACGTAAAACATGGAATTCAGCTTGCCCGCAAAAATGCATTACCCGAAAAGATTATCGATTTTATTCGAACGCATCATGGAACTAGTCGTGTTCAATATTTCTACCGTTCGTTTTTGCGAAATTATCCGGATGTGGTAGTTGATGAAAATGCCTTTCGTTATCCAGGTCCAATCCCGTTCTCACGAGAAACAGTGGTGGTGATGATGGCTGATGCTGTTGAAGCTACATCACGTAGTTTGAAAGTGGTAAATAGTGAAACAATTGATAAGCTGGTGGAAGATACCATTCGTTTTCAGATTGAAGAAAATCAATACATTAATGCTAATATTACATTTCGCGACATCAATGCAATTAAAAAAATATTCAAGAAAATGTTGATGAATATTTATCACGTTCGGGTCGAATATCCTAAATGATTTTTATTTTAATTCTTTAAATAATTGAATGTTTAATCACTTGTTTCAGTTATAATAATCTGAGCTTTATTCTTAAAATCAACTTCAAATTATTAGCACATTATTTTCTCATCAGCACATTGTTTTTATTAGCACATCCATTTTTTCATTTTTCTTTAAAATCTACAATAGTCCTCGCAATTACTTCGGGTTCTAATGTATCGAAATGCATGGTAAAAATACGGTTTGGATCACGTTGGGATTGGCCATGTGCATATGATTTATCGTAATAATTCAAAGTAGCTTCTGCAACCAAATGGTATTGTCCATCTTCGAGCCATTCCAAGCAGGCTTTCACATGTTGACCTCCTAAGCGTTTGCCGATTTTTAGGATGGATCCGGCAAGTTCTTCTTTCGAAAATTTTCCATATTCTTCGACCAAGAAATTAACACGTTCAGAAATAGGTAGACTGATGTTAATTAAAGGAGCGTTTCGCATTTGCAACCAAAGATGATCTTGAATAAACACCGATCCAATTTTTCGCGATTCATCTTCAATCCAGATGCGCTTACTGACATCCATTTGAGTGATTATCTCGTGTAAATAATTTTCAAACTGTTCGATGCTTGGCTGCGCTTTTTCGCCCAATGCACCAAAAGCTGAACCTTTGTGATTGGCCAATCCTTCCAAATCAATGACTTGTTCACCCGATTCCTGAAGCGCTTTGAGAACATGGGTTTTCCCACTCCCTGTGGGACCACCAACAACCACAAAATTGCATGGGTTTGCTAATTCATTTAGAACTTTATGACGATACGCTTTGTATCCACCATTCAAAACTTCCACGGTAAATCCTGCTTGACGCAAGAGCCAACCCACACTACCACTGCGCATTCCGCCGCGCCAACAATGTACTTTCAGCTTCCGGTCTGGTGAGATTTCTAAAGCTTGTTCAACAATAGATGCCATTTTCGGTCCGACAATTCGGAGGCCCTCCAAAACGGCTTTGTCCTTTCCTTCTTTTTTATAGGTCGTTCCTATAAAAGCGCGTTCTTCATTCGTAAACAAAGCCACATTGATTGCTCCTGGAATATGACCTTGCTCAAATTCGGCTGGCGATCGGACATCCAATAATGGAACAGGTTGAGACATGCCGCAAGTTACATACTGCAAGCGACAATCTGAAGGATTTTATATCGTTAAAATGGCTTCGTGAAATGCACCAATTTTTCGATCATAATCAACCAAATGAACCTCGTAAATCCAATGGCGTTTTTCGCCAATCTTCCCCAAGGCGTCCAAGCGGATTGTATTTTCGGGATGGAGGTAATTGATTTTCTCTTCGCCTTCGATGCGTTCGTGCGGGAATCGACCAATCAAATGTCCGCAATGAGGACCACCAAACTCCCAACCCAAACTTTTTGCAAACTCGCATGTTTGAGCATACAATTCGGCTCCAGTGCATTCCAAATTATGCATATACCAAGCCTTGCCCAAATTCCAAACTTGTTCAACATCGGCTTTCAATTTCCATTTAACGGGATCATTTCCAATCACAAAGGTCATCCCTACATCGGCTTCCCAATCTTCGAAGACCGGACCAAAATCGAAAAACAATATATCATCTTCTCCAAGAATTCTATCCGGCGGATTTTCGCGGTAAGGAAAAAGGGTGTTCTCCCCTGCCCTTACGATGCGTTTGTGCCAAAACTTTTTTATTCCATACAGCTCAAAAGCCAAATCATAAAGCGCATTATTTAATTGCGATTCGGTGGTTTCAGCCGCAATCAATCCACGTTTTTCGGCTTCGTAAAACAACTGAAATGCTTTTTCTTCGGCATCCAATAAAATGCGTCCTTGTTCTTGAAAGTTAAGCTCCATAGCGATAATGCCCGATAATTTTCCAGTTAAACAGACAATCTTCCATGACTTGTCCGCCACCAATATTATGCACAATTAAATGACGCTTTCCATCCTTCGAGCGATTTTCAATAACAATTCCAATGTGCGTAATTCCACCACCTAAATCCCAGCAAACAATATCGCCTGTATGGTAGTCGGTCGGAACTAATGTTCGAGGTAGCGATCTTCCAAAACGGTTAAAGAAAACCATGAGATTAGGTACCCTACGATGGTCGATATTGGTATCGGTTCTTTTCAAACCCCAACGATTGGGATATATGTTAAAATGAAGCACCATGTCTTCATGAACCAAGCGTTGCAAATCGATGTTTAATTTGCGATATGCACGAATCACTACATCGGTACAAACACCTTTCCCCAAGGGAACATCACCCATGGGATAGGCAATTTTAAAGTAAGTGGGATCGTAAACAACCGCATTTTTAGTCAATGAAATGGCGGCATTCGAAAGTTTACTGGTGAATGTCGGTTGTTGTGCAAGCGAATTGGTTTGAGCTCCAAAAATGAGCAGAAAAATGATTGTAAATCCCCAATACTTTTTCAAGCAAAACATCTTATTTCGACTCCGGCTCAAAATCTAACACAATTGAATTCATGCAAAAACGCTTGTATGTAGGCGCGGGACCATCATCGAAAATATGACCCAAATGTCCGTCGCATCTGCCACAAACAACCTCAACCCGAAC
>JBIPLZ010000245.1:0-4024 GCA_044369395.1 Flavobacteriales bacterium
TTTTTAATGCTGCTTAATTCTTTTCGATTCACTTTTTTAGAATTGTCCAAAATAGCGATATCATTATCAGGCAAATTGCTAGGTGAAGTTTCGGTATTTTCTGTTGTGTTTTTTTGAGATATACTTTTCTTTTGAGACTTCTCAATACTTATCGAAGATTCAATCTTTGGAGATGTAGCAGAGGGTTGTGGTACTTGTGTCTCGGATGAGGAAGTTTCATTCGAAATCATTTTTAAAAAATCACTTTCTGAGAGAATAATTACCGTTCCCAATTTTTGGGCTTTTTCCAATTTACTTCCCGCATCTTCGCCTACAACAAGATAATTCAACTTTGCAGATACCCCTGAGAGAACTTTTCCTCCATTTGCTTCAACCATAGATTCGGCCTCATCGCGGGTAAATTCGGTTAAAGTTCCGGTAAAGAGAAAGGTTTTATTTTGAAGAAGTGATAAATTATTCATTTTATATTAAGAAGTTTATAATACGTATTTATAAGAAATGCTTATTCGTCAAATATATTAAATGTATAATAAGTCAGAGTATTTGTTGAATATTATTGTTGCTGGGAATGATAGGTTTATTTTCTTTGCAAGAAGGATTTCTGAGAGCGAATAAAAAACTCACAAGTCAATTTTTAAGTTGAAAATATAATTGTTAATCAATTCTTTAACTAAATTTTAAATCCTATTTTTGAACATGGATGTATCATCACAATTACCTAAATCGCTTGAGAGAACAATTAATGATTTGGCAAGGACCAGAGAGAGAGCTGCAAAACAGAAATACTTAATCGACCTAGGTGAGAGTCTCGTGATGCACCTCTGTGCTTTTGTTTTGGGTGAATATAAGGAGCAAGCTTCAACCTCGCTTGATCTTGAAAAATCCTTCCTAAAGAACAGCAAAAATGTAAGTTTCGGAATATACCTCGGATGGTTGCGCGAAAGCTCCAAATTTCTCAACCAGGAAAAAACACCCTCTCGTATTCATCAGCTGTTGCATGCCCAAAACGATCTTACAGAACTTTCGATGTTCATCAAAGCATTTGAAAAGCTGAAAAACATCATCGAGCAAAGTGATTCACATGACTTTACTTCAATTCAAATTGCATTGCAAAAAGAAAATTACGGCAAAACGAATCTCCTTCAATTTTTCGATATTTTCATCCAGCTACGTAATCGTATTGCCCATCCTCATAAAGAAGTAAAAGGACGCATTGTTAGCTGGCCGTTCAGTGAAGATTATTTTGATGCTATCAATCCGTTCCTCGAAAAGGCCCTTGCAAGTTGCATTAATGAACTTAGTAAAATCTGGGAGTTTAGATTATACATCGTAGAAAGTAACGAAGATGGTTTTCTTACGCTGAAGGATGAAGATTCCAACGAATTGCAGGAATTTGAGATGAAATCTGGATACGCTGAAGGGATTAAAGTATTTGCGAATCCTGAGAATATGGTGCTACTATCCGATTGGAAACATTTGCTCAGGGCAGGGGATGAAGCCATTGCAAAAATAAAGGCCGAAGAAGAGGACTTGCGTAATAAAGTCTCGGTTGATGAATTGAAAATTGCCATCAGGGCTGCCTTAGACGATCAACAAATAAGCCTCGAAGAGATGAACTTTTTTGAATCTTTGGGAAAAACAAAACTCGGACTTGCCAAGGAAGATATCAAAAAACTAATTCTCGAAGTCGCTTATTCGATGGATATCGAAGATCCGTTTCCCGAGGTTGATAAACGCTTTATTGAGGCTATAGACCAGGCCATTGTAACTCGAACCTATAACGAATTCCTGCTTAAACTAACCGGGCAGCAGTATGGAGTAGACAATGAAAAATTCGAGGAGGTATTTCATGAAAGAACATTCGCACTTGGTGCCGATGCTGATGAAATTCGTAAACATCGCGTATTACAGTTTTCTTCAGAGGAACTTATTGCATTTCAGGGTCTGATGGGTGCACAAAAATGGATAATGACAATTTACCTTTTTCGAACCTTCACAAAAGAAAGCATTTATAAGATAAAAGAGGATTCGAATACATACGGCACCAAGGAATACTTCCATCGAAATGCGTTTCTTGATCTCGAAAAGTTTGTTAAAACACGATTGAAAAAGTTAAGTATAAACGAAGATTCAATCTGGGAAACCAAACAAAATAACTGGCAAATCGGTGCCATGACTGGCTATGCTTGGTGTACCTTATATCCGAAAAACCTGGAAAGTAAAAAAGTATTAGCCCTCCATGTATCACTTTATGGCAATGGTTCGGCTGCAATAGGTTTTCTGCCCGATTGGAAAGATTATAAAGAAATTGAAAAATATGGGTTATTATTAAATATTTTCGTAACTCATCTTAAAGAATTTGCTCGAAGTTACGGCGAGGACCTGAAAAAATATCCGAATTTATTGCTGTGGGATCGCAGCAACGAGCAATCGGCTTATTCGTTCAACGAATCTATGCTACTCCCATGGTTTTATGACCATCTATATTGTTTTGAACAAATTCAATTTGTGCATAAAGCTGAAGAAATTGCAGTGAATCCTTCTGTACTAATCGATAGCTTCGATATTGCATTTAATTTATTCAACGGCTTATTTGAAGAGGTAAATCGCGATTATCAGAATTTACTGAGTTTTGCTTATGAAATCGAATTAAAAGAAGTAAATGTTCGCCAAAAATTATCCGATTTATTGGGAATTTATAGTGCTTATGGTCTTTCGGAAAAAATAGACGACGAATCCGAAAAAGCAAATGATTTACATGATGATTTACATGATGATGCTATTGAAACAGGCACTCTAATTGAAGATTCAGGTTTGGTAAAAGGAAGCACTAAAATGGGGCGTTTTTATACCGAATTCACTGCTAAAGTTAAAGGTTATCCTTTACAAATTGTATTTCAATTTAAACAAGATTACTTAAATAACCAGCTCAATTTCAGCATCACTATTTCTTGCGCTGGGTACCTACAACCGGAAATACACCTTCCTGTCGAAAATGTGTTAGAAAGCCTTCAGGATTTGAAGTTTGAGGGGACCACAATTTATTTCATGCGAAGCAAACTGTTAGCAGTTCAAGCAGTCAATCAAATTGAAACATTTGACCCCATAAAATTAACCGAATACATTCTTGATAATTTTGCAAATCGATGTGCTTTTGCAAGTGTTTCGTTTTTAAGTTTAAAAGTCAATAGGCCAGATTTGCAGGCTTTAGAAGGCTTAAGCAACAATGCATTGGATGAGCTAACCCCTTCGTTGCAAAGTTCTTTCAGCAACCAGATATACAAACAACGAAACTGGATGAAAGGATATCGTTATATCGATTTTGTGTATTCGGGTAAAACCGTGGGTCATTGGCTAGGTTGGGGGCTCGAATGGAATGGATCGGTATGCAGAGCCGGAATTGTTTTTCATGTGACTAATGCGCTCAAGGGTGCATCATTTATAGAACAAATTGAAAAATTGGTTGACTTGGGTAAGGGTTGGGAAATGATAATCAAGGGCGAATCAGATACAAGCACCCCAATTTGGATTCTGGCTGAAAATAAGGCAAAACTCCAATCTTCATCCGATTATAACCGAAATTATACCGCCAAACAGGGCTACCTCGAAAACAAAAATAAATACTGGTGTGCCGGTAAACAAGACACGGCTCAATGGTGGCAAATTGAGGTCGATACCCCTTTAGAGCTTTTGAAGTTAAAGCTAACTGGCGCCCCGCATGGTAAAAACTTTATACGGAAATTTGATTTAACCTATTCTGTGGATGGCAAACTCTGGAATACTCTTGAAAATATAAATGGACTTGAGAGTGGCGATGAGATTAAAACCATCGAATTCGAATCCAGAATTAATTTCAGATTCTTGCGCATATGTCCAAAAGATTTCCAAGGATGGCCTGGCTTACGTGCCGATGTCAGCGCCCGTGAAATTACGCCCAATCAGATTGAAGCCCAATGGATGATTCCTTTTAGAGACGCAGAAGCATTAAAACAAATTTTGGATAGTTTGCCTGAAAAAATTGCCG
>JBIPLZ010000246.1:0-4023 GCA_044369395.1 Flavobacteriales bacterium
TAAAACATCAAAGCATTTAAAGGTAGGGGATTTAAAAGAGTCGCACTTTAAAAATACAAGTCAAAAGGATGTTCAAGATAAAATTAATGAACGATGGGGCTTTTTCTTTTACTGGTTAAATAAAATTTCAAATCATGGAGTAGACATAACTAAAAACATTAGTTTATTAGGTATAAAGCATTTTGACGATACTGATAATAATCTTTTTACGAAAGATAAGGAAGAATTTCTGGATTTTATCGAACCCAAACTACCACCATTCACTCTTGCACATAATTATTCGTTTTCGTGTATAAGTGAATTGTCGGTTCACTTTCATGCAAAAAAATCGCTTTTTTTAAATTCTGAAATCACTTTTATAAAAAAGCCGGAACCGTTTTACATTCTTCGTCCTTTATTAGGTAAATTCGTTTTACCTCCAATTTTTTATAGCCGATTTTGCAAATATGGCTGGTCTGATAATCATTCAGCATTTATGTTACATGCTCTAATCGGTAAGCCTTTACATCAATTTGAAGAGTTGCCATTCAAACTAACCCAGAAAGCGTGTAATGAGCTACTTACAATGCCTGAATATACGACATTTTCATTTTGGGCTAACCTCGCTGCAGCCCAGCTACTTTCATTGGGTGTAAGTCGTGAATTTATAGATTCAGCTATTGTTCTTTTAGACCGTTATAGGGGGCGCTACGATTTTTGGATTAATGTATTTGAATTGTTATTCAAAAAAGATGCACTAAAGCGAGAATTAGTAAATCTTTGCGATTACATACGTTTTGTGTATTTTGATTTAAATCAACAGATTGACTTAAAAAATGTCTCGATATATAATTTGAGAGAACGCTCGCATGAATGGCATGTTAATCTTAGATTTAAAAGAGCAATAAACCAAAAATTGCCGAGTCTCAATATTAAATTATTTAAATATACTGACCCAAATACTAAGTTAAAGTATTGCATTAAGCAAATCTCTAGCTCTGCTGAGTTATATTCAGAAGGAACTAGGATGAACCATTGTGTTTATACCTATACACAAGATTGTCTTGATATGAATGCATTTATCTTCTCACTTCGACAATTTGAAGGTACAAGAGAATCGACAATCGTTACAATTCAGGTAAACAAATCCATGTCCATTGTACAATGTAAAGGGCATTACAACCGCGAAACCACACCATTTGAAGATGAGGTGATAGCACTTTGGGCTAAGAAAAATAATATGATAATTAGATATTAATTTGATTAATTCCTAAGTTATGTTAGTTCTTATAAAATTTCTTTAATGATGAATTGCTTGAACCTTTTAGAAGATCAAAGCTTAAATAATTCCAGCATTTAACTCATTTTATTGAACAGCTTCCAACTGCTTTGCATGTTGCTCTGTTTGATGTTGATTGAAATTTTCCCATCGCGGAGCATCTTCACTTTTTTCATACAAGAATGATTTCAAGTATTCACTGCTTTCATTGTGCATTTCATGGAGCAAATGAAGGATTTGGAAAAAGAACTCATCCAATCGATTTGAACTGTTTATTGAATCGCGTTTGTTCATCGGGATATGAAAGACATTCATGATTAAGCTTTTTTCATCATCGCTCATTTCTGATTTAAAGCCTTGGGTAAGCGTTTTAAAAACGAGGTTATTCCAAATGACATTATTTGAAGCCCAATCAACTTCATCGATATGCTGCGCATGCTCCGAAATTAGAACGATTGCGTGCAATATTTCTGGAAGATAATCGGTAGGAAATTCATCGAAACTTCGGAATTCGTATCCACTTTGATACAGTTTTTCTCTATTGAAATCGAGTCCAACGTCCGAAAGAAGTTCATAGCTCAGTTCTGATTCTATGCGGTCTCTCCACCAAATATTTTCTTCTTTTTTGAATGTCAAGAGTTTACGAAATTCATCAACAGGGTAGGTGAGGACTTTGCCTTTTGGCATTGATTTGTGGTAGGTTCCTACGCCGGTATAGCGTGACATTGCATTGCGCATAGAACCACCAGCAAATTTTTCTTCCATTCCAAATTTCTCACTTATAACCGACATAATATCGGGACTGCCTAGAGTTGCAATGAATAAAGGCTCGAACCATTGCAATAAATAAATTGCTTTGTGATGAGCAATGTCGAATGCTTCATAATCAATAATCCGACTGTCTTCGGTTAATGTCGGTAAGGTGAAGTGAAAATGAAAGGTGCCGTTGTTGAAGAGTACCAGGTTTTTCTGATTCGACATGAACATATTTATACCGATGTTATATTCGGGATAAGTTAAATTTCCAGGAAGAATTTTTGCTTCGTTGAGCCTTTCAAGAAATAGTTTTTTCGTCGCTTTTAATTCGTTGAATGATTCTTGAATGGTTCGGTTCTCGTAGTATTTCGTAACGAATTCAATAGTGTCTCCGTCGAAAATAATAGATCCCATGGGATTATTTTTTTGCGTGAGCATACTTTGAATTTGGTAAGGTTGTTTTTCGAGAAATAATTCAAGAATTGACTTCCCGGAGTATTCTGGATTGTCCAATAGAGGCGGTGCAGATTGTATTGTCTTGTGTTGAAAATGAACGTCGAGTTTCTCCAAGGAATGACTATTCATCATTTGGCTAACAAGATAGTTCTGGTTAGTATTGAAAGCACGGGCCAAAACCTTTTCTAAACACCCTTCTTTATAGCATTTAAGGTAATTGAGGCTGTATCGTTCCTGGCCCATTTTTTCTCTAATGAACTGTCCTGAAACAACTAGCGATTCTTCGAATTGCAAATAAGTTTCGTTTTCTAACCCAATGCCCCAGTAATGTTTTTTGATTGCGTTATTTTTCATTCTTATTTGATATTATTAATAATTAAAATTCTTGAATTATACGTTGAAAGATAAAGAGAGTTGATTGACTATTATTCGTGATAGTATAGAACAAAAGATGAATAGCGAATATGGTTCCACCAATCTCTTCTTTTGAGTGAGAAATAATTGTAGTTCAATTTTCCGGCTTGAGACTGAAGGGGGTAAATCACTTCATCGTTTTCACGAAATGCTTTTTTCGTATCAGTTTCTGGTACAATTGGCACAATATGTCCAGAAAGTCCTACTGTTTTTCTCTTTGCACAAATAATTCCTACACCACCTTCTTCAGTTACCTTTTTTTGAATTTCAGTAAGACTGGTCATTTTCTTCCATCCAAAACAATCTCCCCAATTCTTAAACCAATCATGAATGGCGCTGGAATATATAGGTACAACAGTTTTGTTGAAAATAGCTTGAACATCTTCACCATTCTGTATCTTCTCTATTGACTCTTCTGTCCACCACACTGTTGGTAGATAAACTTTTGCAAAATAACAATAATCATAAGAATAGACATTGCAATACGTATCCTTTGGAGAGCGCTGGTAACGAAGACTATTCTTTACGTCCAATTTACTTATTATTCTATGAAGACTTCTTTTCTTAGATTCGACACTTTCTAAATCTCGGTAAGGAATAGTTTCATCTGGCATAGGATGAAATTTCGCTCGGGTCGAATTTAAAGTAGACTGTTTACTTGGCAACAGCTCGGCTGGTTTTATAGCCCTGACTTTCGTGACAACTTCCAATTTTGAAACTGTGCTTTTGGTTTCTTTAACTTCTCTCATCAGTTTTGTTTTTACGAAAGTAGATAAAAATGTGAATGGATAATCAAGTTCTATTCAATTGAGATCATTGGAAAGCCATCTACCAGGAATAGAATATTATCGGTTTTTTAAGTGTGTGGGAATTTTCCCAATTCAAAAACAACTAATTTAGAATATGTCTAATTGCTCACCATTTATTTTTCATTTGCTACATCTTAGTTCTTGGCTGTGAATCTATCAAATGCAATCATGTCAATGGGAGTAGAAGAAAAGCAGCTCGTATTGAGTTCGATATTTCCTGAAAAATCCAATTCGACGGAAAAAAATGTCGGACTCTAAAAATGAACCAAGTCTTTCTTCTGCTTCTCAGTATTGACAAGGGTTCTAGAGGACAAGAAAAAAGGGACAAAC
>JBIPLZ010000247.1:0-4009 GCA_044369395.1 Flavobacteriales bacterium
TCAATCTTGCAACCGTTATTATTCTTGTGACCGAAAACGATAGGGCAGGAATCTGTATAATCACTGATGCCATCGCCATCGGTGTCTGACTTTTGGGGGTTAGTTTGTTTTACACGCTCTTCTTGCAGAGTTAGCCCGTCTTTATCTAAGTCGCAGATTGGGCAATTTTCATTTGGCACACAGGGGTCTGAATCGTTAACATCAGGTTTGCCCGACATATTTGTAAGAAAAAAGCCATCTCCATCGCGGTCTTCTTTGTTTGGGGGCACTTCTGGGCAACCATTGTTAGTCTTGAAGGGTTTGTCGATGCACTGATCTATGTTGTCTGCAAAGCCATCACCGTCGGTGTCTTTGATAGCTTCTTTTTCGGGCATAAATAATAACACCAGCATGACTAAAATAGCACAGGCAAAAACAGCAATAATAGGCAGACGTTTTTTCATGTACTTATTAATTTACCATATATTTAGCATCTATTTCAAGACTTACATTTTTTTCACGGTTAGCCTCCCATTTGCTCATAAGGTAAGGATATTGTTCAAGAAAAAATGGCAAAATGGATTCAGTTGAAAACTGAAGTTTTTCGAGTTTTGAAGTTCTCATTTTTACATTGGGAACTGTTACACTATCTAAAGCATTTTTAATTACAAGAGCTGATTTTAAAAAATCAATAAATCTTTTTTTGAGATTTTGCTGAAGAGCATGTTGCGCAGGGTAGATTTTAAGGTCGAAATCAGCCTTGATTAGCGCTTCGTATACATCAGCAAATTTACCTTTGCCTTCGTCTAAAAACACAAGGGCGTTATGCAATGTTTGCGATTGTTGTTTCAGGGTGGAGAGTTTCGCTTTAAGCGGGCTAATATTATCCAATTCGCCAGCTAGTAAATCTATGGCAGAGGCCTCTATAATTGCACTTGATTCGAGCAACCGTTTTGCAAGGGCCTCGTTATTTTTTCTTGCGACATCCTTTTCTTCGTTTTTAGCAAGTAAGGCAGCATCATTTGCTTTATTGCTAGCTTCGGCTTTGGTTGCCGTAACCTCTACTTTCAGATTAGCTATTTCTTTTATTGCAGAATCTTTTTCATTAACTATTTTATTCATTTCAATTGATTTTGCAAGAGCCGAAACAAGTGATTTGTTTAGATTTTTTATTGAATCTTCCAGTTGAATAATTTTTGCTTTTTGCTTTGAATTTTCAGGATTAGCTTTTTCAGATGCGGTCGTTGCTCTTTTGCTTTTTTCGATTAATATTCTTAGATTCTTTATGTCAATTTGCAAAGAATCGAATTTTTTGCTGACCTCATTTTGATAAGAATCAATTTTATTAATGACCTCCTTATCGGTTTGCGCAACCAAGGACGTGGATAAAAATAAAAAACTCAGTGAAATAAATAAAAATGAAAGGGTGAAAGAGTTGAACTTCATGATTTGTATTTATTTGGATGAATTGTTGAATAGTTTGAGGTAAAAACTGTATTTATTTAATCGAGCCTTTTCTGATGGATCATTTAACATTCCTTTGTAAGTTTTAAAATCAGTTTTAAAACTATTCTCCCAATCATAAGCAAAATTTTTAAACTCCTGCAGTTCTCTGTTCATTGAAGAGAGACGGCCAGCAAGTGCAGGGCAGTTAGTAAAATTTTGTCCTTTTAGTGCTTTTTCGAAATCTGCATAGAGACTGCTGTGGATACCCGCATTATACTCTCCTGCCAAGAAGTTGCTGAGTTTGCCCGAAAAACTAAGTGCATACAGATACTTCCGGTAATTACCCATTTCAGCTTGGAGTTCTGCTATAGGTTTAGAAAAAGTTTGCGCCTCAGCAACAGCCTCGCTCACCGTTGCATCGGGGCAGTTTTGTTTAAACCATTTGTTTATTCGAATAGCCAATGCCTTTTGTTTTGACAGGTCATACGCTTCTTTTAAGTTGCTTCTTCGGGATTCATCCATAGGCGAAGAAATAATAGTCAAATTAATATCCTTAAAGGTTTTGGCATCATAAGGTTTTTTGCCAACAGCTTCAATTTTCACATCTAGACTATCTATTTTATTTTGAACTCCAGTGTTACCTGTAAAATCCACTCCTCCACCAATAAGAGCAACAATTAACATTATCAATCCCAGTAAGCCAACGATTAGAATAAATTTATGTTTTTTCATAGCAGTTAATCTGTAGTTTTAAAATTTACAACAGTAATATATTTTTTTATGTTATCTTTCTTTAATGGTTTTGACTTAACTTTTAAGTTTCTCCATGTCTTGTTAGCAAGTTCTTGTGAAATGTTATAGTTACCTGTATAGGATTTTTCGAAAACAATTTTATCCCATTCATCGTCAGCTGTATTTGCTCCTTTTTTGGCTTCCTCTCCTATACGTTTAGATTCCTCCTCAACTTTGCGCTTAGTTTCCTCAACTGCTTTGAGTTTAAGTGCCTCTTCCTTTTTCTTCAAATCTGCGGCTCTTGGTGTTTTTATAGTAACCGGGGGCTGAGTAGTCGAGGAATTATTGGCTGAATTCATGAACGCAACTTCGCATTTCATTATCCAGTCATTGACTTCATTTATTCTATTCTTTGTTAATTCATTGCTACTGGTTTTATCAAATTTAATTGCGATTTCAAGCGCTTGTTCAAATGTTTGTTTGGCTAAAGGATAGAGTTTATTTTCATAGTGAAGTTTACCAATCCTAACTAAACTATCAAATGCAATAATCAATGTTGTTGAATTCGTTTCATTTTTCACTTCACCTGAAGAACCTAAATTACCGGAGTTCAAGTTAAAATGCGTGTTTAACATGTCGCTTGCCTCCTCGGTGGCAACAGGTACAAAAGGGCTATCAAAAATATCCTTGCTTTTTTCCCAATGCCCTTCATGAATGCGGAAATAGGCATGCTGTTCGGGCCATAGCACCGCCTCACCCTTTTGCAAACTATCCCGCTGCAAGACCAATGGTTCATTGCTGGAATCAGCATGGGGTAAAAAACTCCAGCAAGCCAATCCAGCTCCAATAAGCAATACTCCCAACAAAACGGCTAAATGCTTTTTCAATCTTTAGTTTTATAAGTTGTTACAACAGTATATTTTTTAATATTTTCTTTCTTTAATGGTTTTGACTTAAATTTCAAGTTGCTCCATGTCTTGTCAGCTAGTTCTGGTGAAACGTTATAATTCCCGTTTCCCAATTTTTCGAAAACAATATTATCCCATTCCGCGTCCGCTGAGTTTGCGCCTTTTTTGGCTTCCTCCGCAGCTTTGCGCTTAGCTTCCTCCGCAGCTTTGAGTTTAAGTGCCTCTTCCTTTTTCTTCGATTCTTCGGTTGTAAGTGTTGTTTTGGTAACCGGTGGCTGTGTATTCGAGGAATTATTAGCTGAAGACTGAGTTTCCGAAGTCTTTAAAGCGACTTTACATTTTTCTATCCAAGCAGTGACATCTTTGATTCTTTCCTCAGTTGATTCACTGGGACTAGATTTTTTCAATGTATTTGCTATTTCAAGCGCTTGTTGAAATGTTTGTATTGCATAAGGAGAATCGAAGAGTTTATTTTCAAACTGTTGTTTGCCGATTCTATTTAAACTATCATATTTAGTAATCAATGCTGTTGGGTTAGTACCTTTAACTATTCCAGAATCCACTTTCGGTGTATCATTTCTTCCTGCATTTTCTCCAGGTGTTTTTTCATCCCCTCCCCAATACTTTGGACCAATAAATATCCCCCCAACAATGAGCAGCACTGAAGTAATACCTGCTATAGAAATTTTAAGAAAGGGTAGCTTGGAGGTCTTCCATTTTTCGCTTTGTAGGTATTGAAAATGTTCCGATTTCTTGATACTAGAATCGCCCAATACTTCTGCCAAATCTTTGAATTCGCTAATCTTTTTCTGCCATGTATTTTCCTTCTCCAATTTTTCCGAACGGCTGGCTTTCTTTATCTCTTTTTCAAGAGCGATAATTGAAATGATTAATTCGTTTTTGCGTTCATTCTTATACGTTTTTTTCCAAGTTTCAATATCTTT
>JBIPLZ010000248.1:0-3979 GCA_044369395.1 Flavobacteriales bacterium
ATCGAAGATTTTGAACGTTTAATTACGGCCAAAACAAAAGCGATTATAATTTCGAATCCAGGAAATCCAACGGGAATGATTTATTCCAAAGAGGATTTGGAAAAACTTCGTGATATTATTTTAAAACACGATTTATATCTTTTTGCTGATGAGGTGTATCGAGAATTCTGCTACGATGGTTCGGAATTCTTCTCTGCAATGCAATTACCGGGAATTGAACAGAACGTTATATTAATCGATTCAGTTTCCAAAAGATACAGCATGTGTGGCGCTCGCATTGGTGCGTTGGTCACAAAGAACAAAGAGGTAATGCAAACAGCGCTTAAATTTGCTCAAGCTCGTTTAAGTCCGCCTACGTTTGGTCAAATTGCTTCAGAAGCTGCAATGGAAACACCTCAATCGTATTTCGATAATGTGGTTGATGAATATGTTGCCCGTCGAAATGTTATGGTAGATGGGTTAAATAGTATTCCAGGCGTTTTTTGCCCTAAACCAACAGGTGCATTTTACGCAATGGCTCGTCTTCCTATTCAAGATTCAGATCATTATTGTCAATGGTTGCTTGAAGAGTTTCATTATCAAAATGAAACGGTTATGTTAGCTCCTGCAACTGGGTTTTATTCTACGCCCAATGCTGGAAAAGATGAAGTGCGCATTGGGTATGTGCTCAATGTGCATGATCTTGAACGTGCTGTTGTTATTCTCAAAGAATCCTTACTCGTATATCCAAATAAAAAAACCTAAAATGAGTTTATTAGTTATTGGTACTGTGGCTTTCGATGCCATTGAAACACCCTTCGGAAAAACCGATAAAATTGTAGGTGGCGCTGCTACGTTTATTAGCATGGCAGCATCCTATTTCACAAAGAATATCAATCTTGTTTCGGTTGTTGGAGATGATTTTCCAACTGAATCAATCAAAATGCTTCAAAATAAAGGAGTAAATACAGAAGGGTTGCAAATCAAGCAAGGCGAAAAGACTTTCTTTTGGAGTGGTCGTTATCATAACGATATGAATAGCCGCGATACACTTGATACACAATTAAATGTATTAGAGAATTTCGACCCAATAATTCCGGAAGGTTACCAAGATTGCGAGTTCTTAATGTTGGGAAATCTGGCTCCATCGGTTCAACATACCATTTTAGATCGTTTGAAAACGCGTCCTAAATTGGTCGTGTTAGATACCATGAATTTCTGGATGGATATTGCATTGAACGATTTGAAAGAACTTCTTAAGCGTGTTGATGTTCTTACGATCAATGATGAAGAAGCACGTCAACTTTCTGGTGAATATTCGCTTGTAAAAGCATCACAGAAAATCCTAGCAATGGGACCAAAGTATTTAATCATTAAAAAGGGTGAACACGGAGCTTTGTTATTCAATAAGGACCAAGTGTTTTTTGCTCCGGCATTGCCTTTGGAAGAAGTATTTGATCCAACTGGCGCTGGCGATAGTTTTGCAGGTGGTTTTATCGGTTACATTTCCGAAACCCGCGATATATCGTTCGATAATCTTAAACGCGCAATTATCTTTGGATCTGCCATGGCTTCGTTCAGTGTCGAAAAATTTGGAACTGAGCGCATCCAGAATTTAAGTGATAAAGATGTTGATGAGCGCGTTCAGCAATTTATCGACTTAGTACAATTCGATATTTCATTGGTCGGATAATTTCTTTCAATAATAAAATGAAAAAGGCGCTTCGAAATATTTCGGAGCGCCTTTCTTATTGATAGAAATCTCAATTACATTAACTTATCTACAGCAGCCATCGCCAAATCGTAATTGGGTTCTAATGTTATGTCGGGTGTTAATTCAACGTAGCGTATTTTATTGTTTTGATCAACTACAAAAACAGCGCGCGCACTTAATCCTTTCAAAGGACCATCAACCATTTCAGTTCCATATTCACGCGTAAAATCAAGGTAACGGAAATCGGATGCGCTTACAATATTAGTGTTTGTTAAGCCTTCCGCTTCATTAAAGCGTTTCATTGCAAAAGGAAGGTCCTTGGAAATAATAATACCAACAACTCCCTTTTTTTCAGCTAATCGTTCATTGAATTGACGAACATCTTTTTGAAAAATCCCAGTATCAATGGTTGGAACAGCAATAAGTACTTTTACTTTATCTTCAAAATCGTATAAGCTACTTTCTGATAAATCGGGTTTAACAAAAGTGAAGTCAAATGCTTCTTGATTAACTCCAGGAAGTTCTTCCAATAATTCAACGGGTTTGCCATTAAAAGCTGTTGTTTCTAAGCTCATGATTTAAAAGTTTGAAAAATAATATGTGATTAATTGGTTTTAAAAAGTTCATCCAAGGTTTGAACGGTAACAGCATGATAACCTGATCGTGCAACCGAATAAATTTCTTTTGCCTTAGCCGATAAGCGATCTTCTTTTAACATCGCCGAATACAATGGAAGAACAAATTTACGTCTTCCAACCTTTAAAAGAAATTTTTCCAAAGCATTATCCGATGCTACGTATTGATTGGGAATAACTGCCATAAACCAAGCAAAATGAATCTCAGAATTTCCTGATTTCGTAAATCCAAAAGTGGCATCCAATTCTTTCATCTGCTCTTGAGAAAGTGTTTTGGGAAGATGTCTGATAAATTGCAACCATTCGTGGGTTGTCCAGCCATCAACCACCAAGCCTACCGCAGGAACAGAACCCGAAGTCCAGCTCGCTAAAACGGCATCAACTTGGTTGAATCTCATCGAAACTGGAGCTTCAGTTTTCGCTGGTACTCCTGCAGTGTAAATCCATTCATTGATTTGCAAATCCACACCTTCCGGTAATTTCAAGCGTTTTTGAAGATACTTAACAAAATCCTCGGTACTGATGGATGAAAATGCGTATTCTTTAAAATAGCTTTTCACAAAGGCATCGAATGCTGTTCGCCCTACTTTTTTCTCAATCGATGTTAAAAACAAACATCCCTTTTCATAAGCTATGTCGTTCATTCCATCGTCGGCATCACGCCCTTCTAGCGCCAATTTGAGTTTGGTATCAGCCGAAGTTTCTCCAAGTTCTTCGAGTGTTTCTTGCAAATCCTGATAACCCAAAACGGATAACATGTCTGAATAATCTTTTCCATAAAGTGCTTCCATAATGCGGCGTTCAAAATAAACGGTGAATCCTTCGTTTAGCCAGAAATCGTCCCAAGTTGCATTAGTCACTAAATTGCCAGACCAACTATGCGCCATTTCATGGGCAATAAGTGAAGTTAAAGAACGATCTCCCGCAATGATGGTCGGAGTTGCAAATGTAAGTCGGGGATTTTCCATTCCTCCAAAAGGAAAGGAGGGAGGCAAAACAATCACATCGTAGCGCCCCCATTGGTAAGTTCCGTATATAGCTTCGGCAGCAACAAGCATTTTTTCCATATCCACAAGTTCGGAAGATGCTCGTTTACTCATGCTGGGTTCGGCATATACGCCTGTTCTTTCGCTGAGTTTTGTGAATTCCAAATCACCAACTGCAAGAGCAACCAAATAGGCAGGAACGGGCTGCGTCATTCGGAATTTATACAAGCCCGTTTCACTTTTTTCTTGCGGATTATTTCCGCTCATCAGAGCCATTAAGTTATTCGGAACTTGAATTTCTGCATCCCAAGTAAATCGGATGCCCGGACTATCCTGCACAGGAAACCAGGTTCTACTTAAAATAGCTTGGCCTTGAGTGAATAAAAATGGATATTTTTTGCCTTCTGTTTGCTCTGCTGATAACCATTGTAAAGCAGCAGATTCAGGAGTTGTTGAATATTGAATACATACAGTTTGTGATGTTGCATTCAAGTTGATTTTTAAAGCGCTACCTAACCATTTCTTTTCGGCTTGCAATTCATATGTTAATAATGCTCCGTTCTGATCCGTAATTTTTTCAATGATTAGCTGACGTGTATCAACCCATAACTCGTTAAAACCAGGTTTTCTTATGAGGCTCAATGTTGAGGTTCCTTTTGCACATT
>JBIPLZ010000250.1:0-3969 GCA_044369395.1 Flavobacteriales bacterium
TATTTCTAGCAGGAGAATCGGCAGGTGGAACTATTGCGCTTAATGCAGCATACACCCTAAAAGATTCCGCGATTTCGGCTGTTGCAAATTTGTATGGAATCACCTCAATGGAATCTCAAAATGAAGAACTCTTTGAAAGCAGTATCGATATCAAGCAAATACTCAACGATTACCGAGGAACTAACACCTTAAAATCGATTAGTCCTATTGAGCAAAGTAAAGTCCATGCTATTCCAACCATTAGTATTCATGGGAAATACGATAAAATTGTCCATTGGAAACATGCTCAAGAATTAGCCAATTCGCTCAATGCCCATAAAATCGATAATCAATTGGTTGTTTTACCCTGGTCACCGCATATATTCAATCATCCGGCCACAGGACCATCTGGACAAATTACGACCGAATACATCGATCGTTTTTTTAGAAAGCAATTGAATAAAAAATAACTCAAAAATTTATTCGAATCTCAATGCTTCAATTGGATCGAGTTTCGCTGCTTTGATGGCTGGAATTAAGCCGGAAAGAAGTCCTACGACTAAACATAAAATAGCTGCCAAAATCATCCAAGCCCAAGGAATAATAAAGCCCTGATCGAAATACATCGACACGCCGTTGCCCATTAATATCCCCAATACAATTCCTAACATTCCACCCAATTGGCAAATCACAATGGCTTCGATGAGGAACTGATTTCGGATGGTTATCGATGTTGCTCCAATGGCTTTACGAACTCCAATTTCGCGCGTACGTTCGGTAACAGAAACCAACATGATATTCATTAATCCAATGGCAGCGCCAATCAGTGTGATTATGGCAATGAGCGTTGCAGCAACCGATACAAACGACAAGTTATCAATGAGCATCGCCGAAAGATTATCGCTTTTGGTAATCTCGAAATTTGCTTGGTCTTTGATTTTCAATTTTCTAACTATGCGAAAAAGTCCACGTGCTTCTTCCAAGGTTTGATTAATCATTTCGGGCGACATTGCCAGTACATTCAATACAAACGACATGGATGGATTTCCCAAATGTTGACGAACATTCTTGACTGGAAGTAACACAATTTTATCTCCACCAAATCCAAAACTAGAACCTTTTTCTTTCATCAAACCAACCACCTTGACTTTAAGCGCTCCAACCGAAATCTCTTTATCGATGGGAGATGTTTTGGGGAAAAGATTCTTTTTCAATTCTTGTCCGATGATGGCAACATTAGCGCCTGAACTAATCTCTGTTAAAGAAAAGTTTCTGCCTTCCTCTAATTCGTAACCCGCAGTAATGAGGTAATTTTCATCGCCACCAAAAACAGTAATGTTGGGGTTCGTTTTCAATTTTCCAGCTTTAACTGTAGATATTCTAGAACCAACACAACTAATTCCAACCCGAGAGGGGAAATGAAATTCTTCTTTAAATTGAATGGCTTCTTCGTATGTAATTGTTTTAAAAACAGGCGTTTTCGATTTGCCTTTCCCCATCCGAACGTTCGATGCTCGGTTTCGAATGTTAAATGTATTAGCCCCCATCGAGGTAAAATTGGAGGTCAATCCTTCTTTGATAACATCGATGGCTGTAAGAATTCCAACAAGTGCCATAATTCCCAAAGCAATAATCATGATTGTTAAGAATGTACGTAAAGACTGCGACCGAATGGAAGTCATGGCAATACGAATGTTCTCAAAAACCAAAGGATTCATCTTGCAAAGATAACCTTTCAATTACACGAGCATTTGAAGTTTTCGCTTAATCTAATCGAATATCTGATTTAAGCGGGCAATTTGTATGTTTGCAGTAGGAAAACAATTTACCCATGAGAAACTTTTTTCGAATCCTATTTTTAGCTCTACTTGTAAGCACAGCTTCATGTAAAAAATGTTACGAATGCACCTGTATAGACGACACAACTCTTGGAGGATGCACGCAATTGGGTCAACAACAAGAAATTTGCGACAAAGGACTCGTAGGAAAATCCTTTCTCTCCATCCGAAAATTAGAGTTGGAGACGGAAGGTTACTCATGCAATTTGAAATAAAGCTGGTTTAACGGGAAATCTTTTAGCGAAGATATTTCGCCATTTGCTCTTGCATAACCATCGCTTCATTGCGAGCGTCATCGGCAAAATCCAGACCCGATGATGCATACAAGATACTTCGAGATGCATTCACCAAAATGCCAATATCTTCAGTAATTGATGCTTCTATTACTTCTTGAAGATTTCCTCCTTGAGCGCCCACACCGGGAATGAGTAAGAAATAATCTGGCACAATGGAACGCAGTTTTTGCAATTCCTCCACTCGAGTGGCTCCTGCAACAAACATCAATTGCTCTGAACTAGCCCAAGTACTGGCTGTTCGTAAAACATGTTCAAAAACGGGTTTGCCTGAAACGGTTTCGAGTTGTTCAAAATCGTCTGCCCCCGAATTACTCGTTAATGCGAGTAAAATGGACCATTTATCTTTCCAATCAAGAAAAGGCTGCACAGAATCTTTGCCCATGTATGGAGCAACCGTGACACTATGAAAAGGAAAGGTTTGGAAGAATGTTTCAGCATACATAGCAGAGGTATTTCCAATATCTCCGCGTTTTGCATCGGCAATGGTGAAATGAGATTTCGGAATGTACTCCAAGGTTTTTCTCAGACTTTCCCATCCTGCTATTCCACGCGATTCGTAAAAAGCAATGTTGGGTTTGTATGCTACACAGAAATCCTTCGTCGCATCGATAATCTGTTTGTTAAATGAAAAAATGGGATCTTCTTCATTTAAAAGATGCTTTGGGATTTTATTAATATCCGAATCCAATCCAACACAAAGGAAACTTTGTTGATTGCGAATGAATGAAACTAACTCTGCGCGTGTCATTATGCTTCTGTTCCTTCTTGCATGCGTTCGGCGTTTTCCGCAACCTGCAATGCATTAATTAGTTCTTCGATATCTCCTCCTACAAATGCAGGAAGATTGTACATGGTAAATCCAATACGATGATCTGTTACACGACTTTGGGGATAATTGTATGTACGAATTTTCGCAGAACGGTCGCCTGTTGAGACCATAGTTTTTCTACGTTTCGAAATGGCCGCATTGTGTTTAGCAAGTTCTAAATCGTACAATTTGGTACGCAACATATTCATTGCCCGAATTTTATTCCCAAGCTGTGAACGTTCTATCTGACACATCACCATGATGCCTGTTGGCTTATGGGTGAGTTGTACCTTCGTTTCAACCTTGTTTACATTTTGTCCACCAGCACCGCCCGAACGAGATGTTTGAAAATCAAGATCCGCGGGATTAATCACAACATCCACTTCATCGGCTTCAGGTAAAACAACAACAGTAGCAGCTGATGTATGCACACGACCTTGAGTTTCTGTTGCAGGTACTCGTTGAACACGATGCACACCCGACTCATATTTCAAAATACCAAAAACATTATCGCCACTCACTTCCATAACAATCTCTTTGAAGCCGCCGAGTGTTCCATCGCTTTGGTCAATGACATCAACTTTCCAGCCTTTATTCTCGCAAAACTTCATGTACATACGAGCCAAATCACCCGCAAAAATACTCGCTTCATCACCACCAGTTCCAGCACGAATCTCCAAAACGGCATTCTTGATATCTTCTGGATCTTTGGGTATCAAAAGCAAACGAATGCTTTCTTCCAATTCGCGTTGTTCTATTTCGAGCAGTGTAATTTCCTCTTTCGCCATGGCTCGAAACGACTCATCCGATTCAGCATACATCAGTTCGTTTGCCGAACGTAAATCGTCGAATATTTTACGGTATCGAGTTCCTGCATCAACAACGGCTTGTAAATCTTTGTATTCCTTGTTCAGTCGCTTGAAACGCGTCATGTCAGAGATTACTGAAGGATCCGAAATTAACATCTCAACTTCCTCGTATCGTGCACGAATGGCTTCTAGTCTTGGTAAAAGGGTATTGTCTTCCATGAGTGGCAAAAATAGAGTTT
>JBIPLZ010000251.1:0-3951 GCA_044369395.1 Flavobacteriales bacterium
AAAGCCATTTTCACGCTCGGAAAGCATATTGGCAACAGGAACGGGACAATCGTTAAAAAACACCTGTCTGGTAGATGAACCTTTAATACCCAATTTATGCTCTTCAGGGTTCATAGCAATTCCACCAAAATCCTTTTCAACAATAAATGCAGATAGGTTTTTATCCTCCCCAATTTTTGCAAAAACAATAAAAATATCAGCAAAACCGCCATTGGTGATCCACATTTTTTGTCCATTGATGATATAATGCTTTCCATCGTCCGTCAATTTCGCATGGGTTTTTCCGCTATTAGCATCCGAACCGGAACTTGGTTCTGTCAAACAATAAGAAGCTTTCCATTCGCCAGAAGCTAGTTTGGGAATATACTTTTGTTTTTGCGCTTCGTTTCCATAATACAAAATAGGCAAGGTTCCAATTCCAGTATGGGCCGAAAGAGCTACTGCAAAGGAAAATCCTGCACCAGCTACTTCCGAAACTAACATCGATGTATTGAAGTCTTTTCCAAATCCGCCATATTCTTCAGGAACAGAAACACCCATTAAACCTAAAGCACCCGCTTTATCG
The DNA here is from genome assembly GCA_044369395.1 of Flavobacteriales bacterium. Taxonomy (GTDB): domain Bacteria; phylum Bacteroidota; class Bacteroidia; order M30B66; family M30B66; genus CALQRR01. The sequence continues at coordinate 566 of JBIPLZ010000251.1, forward strand.
AGCAATGATGCCATTAATCCCGGTTCCATTTTATCGATGCGATCTAAATGAGGATGCACTTCTGCATCCAAAAAATCTTGAGTGGATTGCGCAATCATACGTTGCTCTTCGTTCCATTCTTCGGGAATGAAAATCGAAGATGCAGCACTTTCACGGATTAGAAATTCTCCGCCTTTTAGAGGTGATTTTTCAGATGATTCCATAATTTTTATCGATATAATTAAAGCAATTTAATAATTAAAAACGTTCGAAAATTCCGGCAGCCCCCTGCCCTGTTCCAACACACATTGTTACCATACCGTATTTCTGATTTCTTCGTTTCATTTCGTTGAACAATTGAACAGTTAGTTTTGCCCCCGAACAACCTAGCGGATGGCCCAATGCAATTGCTCCTCCGTTTACATTTACTCGTTCGGAATCAATTCCCAAATGACGAATTACAGCTAAAGATTGCGATGCAAATGCCTCATTCAATTCGATGAGTTCGATATCCTGCAATTTCATTCCAGCCTTTTCGAGTGCTTTGGGAATGGCGTAAATTGGACCAACTCCCATAATACGCGGTTCCAAAGCGGCAACAGCATACGACGCCAATCTTCCCCATGGCGATAATCCCAATTCCTTCATCATGCGTTCCGACATCATGAGCACAAATGCAGCTCCGTCGGATGTTTGAGATGAATTACCTGCTGTTACAAGCCCATCAGAAGCAAAAACAGGTTTAAGCTTGGCCAGTTTCTCAATATCTGTATCGGCACGCGGACCTTCGTCGGTGTCGACCAAATAGCTTTTGATTTTACGTTTTTCATTTTCGTCAAGGAAAATCTCTTCCACTTCAATGGGAACAATATCATCTTTAAAACGACCTTCCGAAATGGCCGCTATTGCTTTGCGATGCGAATGAAAGGCAAATTCATCTTGATCTTCTCTGCTCACTTTAAAATCTTTTGCAACGGCTTCGGCTGTGAGTCCCATGCCCCAATAATAATCGGCGTTTTGCTTTGAAACTTCATAGTTAGGAACAATTCTCCAGCCTCCAAAAGGAATGGGCGACATGGTTTCGACACCTCCAGCAATGATGCAATCTGCTTGTCCCGACTGAATTTTAGCCGCAGCAATAGCGATGGTTTCTAATCCGGATGCACAATAACGATTCACCGTCATTCCCGGAACTTTGTCTGTTCCCAACCCAATCAGCGAAATCATACGACCAATGTTCAATCCTTGTTCAGCTTCGGGTGTAGCGTTTCCAACAATGACATCGTCAATCCGATTCTTATCAAGCTGCGGAACAGCCTGCATCAAATGTTGAATGACTTTGGCAGCTAAATCATCTGGACGCGTAAATCGAAACATCCCACGTGGGGCTTTTCCAACGGCAGAACGAAAACCAGTTATTATATAGGGTGTTGACATAAGCTAGTGTGAAGATGATTTGAAGATGTGATAATTTGAAAATTTGAAGATGATTTTGATGTGATAACTATGATGTGCTGATGTGATTGTAATTTGAAGATGTGATAATTTGAAAATTTGAAGATTATTCTGATGAGCTAATGAGCTGATGAAAAGCTAGATCCAATTAGCACATCAGCACATTATTTTTCATCAGCACATAATTAAATTAGTTTCTTAATATTTTTCCTGTTGTTAAAATACTTTGAACCCGTTCGAGTGTTTTCTTTTAGCCGCATAAGCTCAGGAATACTTCGCGTTCGAGGTCTAGTAGATACTGTTCACTTACATCGGTTGGTTGTGAAAGATCTCCGCCGCATAAAACGTATCCTAACTTTTCGGAAATCTTTTTATCGTGTTCCGAAATGTAATTACCGCTGAACATCGTATTTGCTCCTGAGTAAACCATTCCTAATCCCGTTCTGCCTAAAACACGAATGTCTTTGCGACGAACAGGTTGGGTATATCCAGCTTCAGCCAATTGAATGGCCGATTGTTTTGCTTCTGCTATGATGCGCTGCGAATTGGGAACAACACTATCAAGTCCTTTTCTTAATATTCCGAGATCAAAAGCTTCATGAGCAGATGTGCTTACTTTGGCTTGACCAATGGTGAGAAACTTATCGCGTAAGGTGTTTAATTGAATGTCTCCATCGCGAAATGAATCCGATGCTCTCAGGGCAAATTCCTTGGTTCCACCTCCACCCGGAATCAATCCAACACCAAACTCAACAAGGCCGATATACGTTTCAGTTGCAGCAACAACTTTGTCGGCGTGTAGATTTATTTCACACCCTCCTCCTAATGTTAAACCATGTGGCGCTGTCACCACAGGAATAGAGGAATACCGAATACGCATCATCGTATTTTGGAAAGCTCGGATAGAAAAATCGAGTTCATCCCATTCTTGCTCAACGGCCATCATAAACAACATGGCCAGATTCGCACCCGCCGAAAAGTTCGGAGCATCGTTTCCAATGACTAATCCACGAAAATCTTTTTCTGCAACATCAATTGCTTTCTGAATTCCTTGAAGCACTTCGCTTCCAATGGCATTCATCTTCGTATGGAATTCTAAATTCAAGATTCCATCGCCCAAATCAGACAAGGTTGTTCCGCTATTTTTCCAAAGTGTTTTTTCGGTTCGAATATGATCTAAGATTATAAAGGAGTCATATCCTGGAATAGATTTGTATGTTTTAGTCTGAACATCGAAATACAATTTCTTTCCAGCTTCCAACTTATAAAATGAGCTATTTCCTGCTTCCAAGAATTCATACACCCAAGCTGCAGGTTTCAACTGCATGGCTTCCATGTTTTTTACGCAATCTGAAACGCCCATAAAATCCCAACTTTCAAAAGGACCAACTTCCCATCCAAATCCGGCTTTCATGGCTTCGTCGATTCGATAAAGCTCATCCGAAATTTCAGGAATGCGATTCGAAACGTAGGCAAAAAGCATAAAGAAGGATTTACGGTAAAAATCGCCGGCTTTGTCCTTCCCGTTTATTAAAACTTTATAACGATCTCTTAGATTATCGATGGTTTTTGTTGCTTCTAATGAGGAAAATTTGACTTTTTGCTGTGGACGATATTCCAAGGTGTTCAAATCCAAGGCTAAAATCTCCGACTTCCCTCCTTCTCCTTTCGATTTCTTGTAGAATCCTTGTCCCGACTTATCTCCCAGCCATTTGTTTTCATTCATTTTTAGCACATAATCGGGTAAATCGAAAAAGTGTTTTTGTTCATCATCTAGACAATTGGCTTTTAATCCATTGGCGACATTGACTAAAGTATCGAGACCAACAACATCGGTGGTTCGGAACGTTGCAGATTTCGGGCGGCCTAAAACAGGTCCGGTGAGTTTATCCACTTCTTCCACCGTAAGATCCATCTCTTTCACCACATGAAACAAGGCCAGAATGCCAAAA
>JBIPLZ010000252.1:0-3925 GCA_044369395.1 Flavobacteriales bacterium
ACATATATTGAAAAGTTAGTTAATACGGTTTATAATAATTTAAACGAGGCCATTGGTGATGGAAGTCATGATATTCCAACACTTGTCATGTCTGAAAATACTAAATCGGTAGCCAGATACATTCCCAATGGCAATAAAATTGAATTTGAATATCAAGCCTATCAAATTTGCCGGAAAATGGGCAATGACTCATTAAATGCTGTAGCATTTATTCTATCTCATGAATTAGGGCATTATTATCGAGATCATAAATGGTTATCTGTTGTTGGCTCTTCATATGCCGGCACAGAACTAGGCGAAAAATTAGAATTGGCAAAAGAATCAATAGATACAACAATTCGGTTTGAAACTGAAGCAGATGAGTATTCTTGCTTTTATTCCAAAATGGCAGGTTATTCCATTATTAATGCTCCTCAATTTTTTGATTCTTTGTATGTAGGATATCGCTTTCCTGATAAAATGAATCGATATCCGAGTTTGAAGCAGCGAAAAGAAATTGCTTTAACTATTGAGAAGCAAACTTCTGAATTGTATAGGTTATACGATATTGCTTCCATCATGATGTTAAAAGGTGAGTACAAGTGCGCTTCCATATTGTACAAGAATATTTTAAATAAGCGGTTTGGAAGTCGTGAAATATTCAATAACATAGGAGTTTCATATGCATTGGAAGGTTTAAAATATGCGAGTGATGAATATAAAGACCTTGCTTTTCCATTCTCCATTGACTTATCCAGCAGACTATCAGGTAATTTGAGAGGGTCGGATCAGGCAGATTCACTTAAAGCTTCGAGCTATTTCATTCGAGCGAAAGAAATGTTTGAGAAATCCAAAAAATTAGATGGTCATTATTTACCGTCTAAAATTAATTTGGCCATAGTTTCGGCCTTAAATAATGATTTCAGATTTGCCTATTATCAGCTGAGCGAATTAGAAGAAATAAAAACCAATAATCCTTCAGAGAAATTAAGAATTGAATACACAAGAGCCTTAATTGATTATGTAAGTCGGAAAGAACATGCTATAGATAAAATTAAAACATTAGCATTGAATAATCATTTGGCTTTAATAACACTTAATAGAATCAATCTTATCGATTCATTGATTATTGAACAAGTAAGTGACGATGATGAATTATTGAAATTTTCAAAGGATTTTAATATGTCAAAGTTTGTTGATTTACCTATTAAAATTTTTACAGGTGAAGGCAATATTTTAATTTACAATAGAGATTCTTCGAATTTTAGATACAGTATTTTGGAATTCAAGAGTACGGGAGGCTTCAGCAGGGTTTTTTATTTTGTTGAATTAGATTCAAGTAAAGTACCTTTAAATTCAGGTAATAGTCCATTGGTCCATGAATTTCAATACGGTCCACATCGAATTGTAAAAAATAATTGTAAAAGCTATGATGTATATAATAAAATGCTTGAAGATACTATTCTGCGTTCATTCATTGAAATGAATTAAAAGCATTTCAATTTTTTGAAATTTTAATATTTTGTGAAACTAAGCTATCCCGATATCTTATTTCAAATTTCAAAAAAATGGATGACGTATTAATTATAAAACCTAGATTTTAACTTAAAAAACAACTCTTGGCAATCTCACAATGAAAGCCAATTTTGATGAACTTAATTAAATTTTATGCAATCACCTGTTTTAAATTTCGATGATTTCGAATTGCCTTTTATAGATGAAACTTCAACTGATGAATCAGTAGATAATGATGAGGAATTGGATGCAGATGATGCAAAAGAGAAAATGGAATCTCTGATTCCTGATACGGCAAATTGTCTTGGTGTGGTTGAAGCTGAAATTGACAATTGGACTTCATGGAGTTTAAAAGATGAATATTACATATGTCCTTTAAACGATGAAGAATATGATTGGGCATTATTTCGAATTAGTTGGGATGATAATTGGGGTAGGTGGGATTGGAGTTTTGATTGCCGTTTAAAAGATGGTTCTCTTAATTATAGAGAGGCCTCTCGGATTATGCTTTCGGCTCTTTGGGAGAAATGGGGATTGGATATACACGATTCCGAGAACGAATGTTACTACGAGTTTCTTCAAGGTGTATAGAATGAAAAAATCAAAAATTTATACATAATTCAACATTCAAAGACGTTTTAAATTAGGGTGAAATGGACTTAGTCCAGATAAAATCTGTTTTTTAAATCGTTAAACTTTAACAGACAACTCAGGTTGCTTCTCAAATTTTTTGCCCAGTTATTCCAAATTTAACTTCTGCCTTAGCTGAAATTCTTCATCTGATTCAACCATGACAGTTTGGGGTCTCAAATTTTACTTTTAATACTATTTTAGAAAAAAATAATAAACCAATAAATTCCAAACAATAAATAAATAAAATTAATTCTTCATAATTTTAATTGATTTATTTAGTTTGTTTTCTATGGTAAATAAATACATTCCAACGGGAAATTCTTGTAGCGAAATTATTTGTAATTCAGATTGAATATTGCCTGATAAAACCAATTTTCCAGTTGAATTGTAAACTTGATAAACGCTACCAAACAAAGCAGAATTTGCCTTAATTACAATGTTGTCGGTGGTTGGATTTGGATAAATGGAAACGCTTTCTGCAAATTCATCAATTCCTAAAACAACTTCTACAAACAATGTTGCAACATCTGAGGTGATTGTGCAAGATGCAGTCGAAACAACGCAGCGAAACAATTGATTGTCATTATTTGGAGTAATGCCCAATACGGTAAGTGTATCGTTTGTAGACCCACTGTATTGTCCGCCATTAATCACATTCACAAAGCCACTGCCTGTATCTGTTTGCCACTGATAGCTTGCACCAAATGTGTTCGAATTAACAGTGAAAATAACCTCGCTATTCTCTACAACAGTTTCATTATTGGGTTGAACATCAATATTAATTGGGGAAATTGTAAGGTTTAAAGTAACCACGCTGTCGCACCCTGCAATATTGGTTAATCCAACTGTGGGCGAATTTGTGCTTTGGGTGTATGTAATGCCATTAATCCATTGGTAACTGATGCAGGCCGATTTTACATCGTTACTCGCACTAGGCTGCTTGATGTTAATGGTTAAGGTTGTTGCTGTTGCCGATTGACCTGCATTGGGAATAAATGTGTAGGTAGTTGTTACGGTGTTGTTAATAGCTGGAGACCAAGATCCACTTACTCCATTTAGTGAGGTGTTGGGAAGTGCTGCTATTATTTCTCCTCTGCAAAATGGCCCAATTTGCGTAAAGAGTGGAGCCACAATTGAGGAAACGTTTACTCCAAACGTTCGCACCACCGACCAATTGCTCGTATCTGCTGCATGAAAAGCTCTCACTCGCCAGTAATAGATCCTTCCAGTTAACAAGCCTGAAGTACTTACTTGAGAGGAGGCAGTTCCAATTGTTTGTATCGAAGATGTGGAGAAGTTAAATAAGGTATCTAGTTGGTATTGATACCCTATAATACCTGAAAGTAAGCTCCAATCGAGTACCGGATTTGTAGCCACATTCGTAGCGCCGTTTGCTGGAGATACTAGGAAAATTTGATCTGTTGTTGTGAAAAATCGTACAACCGACCATTGCATTGTATCGACCGCATGCCGCGCCCGAACTCTCCAATAATAGATTGTTCCGAAACGAAGATTTGAAGTTGTTGCCTGTGAAAACCCGCTGGAAATAGATGCCGAATTGAGTAAAGGTGAATTGAAGTTGGCAGTGGTATCCCACTGATAGTCGTAGTTGGTAATCCCCGAAAGCGGACTCCAATCAAGGATTTCGTTAGGTGCTTGGTTTGTGGCTCCGTTGGTTGGTGTAACAAGGAATATTTGATCTATTGTAGTGAAGAATCTCACAACAGACCATTGTGTCGTATCGACCGCATGCCGCGCCCGAACTCTCCAATAATACCTAGTTCCGAAACGAAGATTT
>JBIPLZ010000253.1:0-3919 GCA_044369395.1 Flavobacteriales bacterium
ATTGATAGTGAAGCGGTATTCATGTTAATACCGGCTGTCGTGGCTGTACCTGTATTTAGAAATCGAGCATGACTGCCCGCAAGCCAAGCATTAGTAGCGGTACTTGGACTCCAGTTAGCGGCTGTATACCAGGGAGTAGACGTGCCATTTTCTACCCAATCGATGCTAGAAACAGTAAATGTTGCCTTGTAGTTGTTCCCTGAATTCGAGGCAAAGGCGGTTCCACCACAGCAGGTAATAGTAGCATCGGAATATACCTCAATGGTATAAGCACCGGCGCCGAGGCCTGTTAGCAAGTTTATTGTAAGACCAGTATTAGACCATAACTGATCCTGGCCACCACAACCATTGCCGAAACCACTAGTAAAACCTATACTTTGGGCTGTATATGATCCGCTTGGGGAAGCTGTAGGATAAATTCTATAATTAAGTCTTGTACTTGTGAGATCAGCACCTCCGCATTTGTAAACGTTATGCTCCGCACCTTTCAGAACTAAATTAGAGGAGCCCGCTGCAAAAGTGCCCAAGTTAGCTCCGTTGAAATCTGTGTTTGCTGTTGTAGCATTCATGTCATAAAAAGTGTTGGCGCCACCATTCAAGGACAATACGATGAATGTGTTGTTGAATCCGGCGCTTTGCCCCCAACTTACATTGCTAATCAAAACAAGCATTGCAGCCAGTATAAAACTTCTAGAGGCCAACTGCTTCAATTGACAATCACCTTTTTGACGGTGAATTTTCTTTGATAAAGTTGAAGATTTTAAATTTGCTACCTGCAAAAGTTCAACATGTCTGGTGTTGAAAATCGAATGCACAGATGAACAAAGTTTGGAAATCACGTTTGCGAAGTTGAAGTTCTTCATGGTGTATTTATTAAAAAATAGTATTCAGTTCAAAATAAAAATCTTTAAGAATTCAGCCCAATTATTACAATTGTTAAAATTGGTATTAAAAAGGCAAAATTTTAATTATGATTTATGCTTCTAAATGTTTGTTGATAATTTAGAGCGAATAAAAATAGGTGATACCCCTCAATTTACCAAAAATATAATGGAATTGAATATCAACAAGATGTTAAATTTTTTAAACAGATACTGAAAGGCTTATCAAGCAAGTGTTTCAATTACACGTTTTGATAAATATAATTCAGAAACAAAACGTGATTATCGTTCGTTTATTCAAATTCTCATGAAAAATTGGACAATTTAGCTTAAAACTTACCCCGGAAATCTTGAAATTTGGCTATAAAAATTCGCTTTATTCTGAAGGTTTATTTCATCAAATTAAATCATTCAAATTGCCAACATTTTTCACCCGAATTCCCTTTTCGGTTTGTTCCAATGTGGCGCATTCGGTTGCAAAATCGTGCTCGAAAAACAATACGCGATCTTCCTCCACACAACGTTTTAAAACTTCCGCTTTTTCAGTCATGGTAATGAGTGGGCGGGTATCGTAAGCCATCACCCAAGCAATGGGAACATGAACTGGAGAGGGGAGCAAATCGGCCATGAACATGACTTTGCGTCCGTTTACGGTCAAAACAGGAAGCATCATCGATTCGGTATGACCAAACATGCGTTCCACATTAAAACCCTCAAACAACGTATCTTCTTCTAAAAACTTCAACTGACCGGATTCTTGAATGGGAATGATATTCTCTTTCAAAAAAGAAGCGCGTTCACGTGGATTAGGTTCTGTGGCCCATTTCCAATGTTCGGCATTGCTCCAATATGTGGCATTTTTAAAAGCAGGTCGATATCCCGATTTGGCATTATCCCATTCGATACTCCCTCCACAATGGTCGAAATGAAGGTGTGTTAGAAAAACATCCGTGATATCGTCGCGGTGAAAACCCGCATTTTTCAATGATTTATCGAGGGTGTCATCTCCATGCATGAAGTAATGAGAGAAAAACTTAGGGTCCTGTTTGTTACCCATCCCATTATCAATTAGCACCAATCGATTTCCTTCTTCAACCAATAAACAACGCATGGCCCAAGGACACATATTGTTTTCGTCGACCGGGTAATTTTTTTGCCACATCGATTTCGGAACAACACCAAACATGGCACCACCATCGAGTTTGAAATGACCTGTATTGATTGAATGAAGTTGCATGTTTAATGAATTTGAGATTTGAAATACGTCACAAAAGGATGTTCACAAATTCAGAGGATGAAATGTTCTCGTCATTTATGAGCGGCTAAATTTACCGGAAAATTTGATTTATGAAGGTTCATTTAATCGCAATTGGTGGAAGCGCTATGCATAATTTGGCGATTGCCATGCATAAGAAGGGATATTTGGTAACCGGTTCGGACGATGAAATTGTGGAACCCTCCAAAAGCAGATTGGCAAACCATGGAATTTTACCCGCAAAAGAAGGCTGGTTCGAAAACAAAATCACACCTGAAATTGATGCCGTTATTTTAGGGATGCATGCCCGAAAAGACAATCCCGAATTGTTGAAAGCGCAAGAATTAGGTCTGCCGATTTATTCGTATCCAGGTTATATTTACGAACAGAGCAAAGAAAAAACACGCGTTGTTATTGGCGGAAGTCATGGAAAGACATCGATCACGGCCATGATTTTGCACGTGTTAAACGCAACGGGAATGGATTGCGATTACCTTGTCGGAGCGCAACTCAAGGGTTTCGATACGATGGTGAGAATTACTGCCGAAGCGCCACGAATTCTGCTGGAAGGCGATGAATACTTGGCCTCTCCAATCGAACCTTTTCCTAAATTTCATTTGTACCATCCACATATTGCTTTGTTGAGCGGTGTTGCTTGGGATCATATCAACGTATTTCCCACGTTCGAAAATTACGTGGAGCAGTTCCAAATTTTTGCTGATAAGATTGAGCCGAATGGAAGTCTGATTTATTTTGAAGGCGATGATGAATTGGTAAAAATTGCGAATAATTGCAGGACCGACATTCATAGAAAGCCCTACCGCGAACACCCTTCCGAAATTGAAAATGGAACTACCTTTTTACTCCATGAGCAAGATCGGATTCCATTGAAAATATTTGGAAAACACAATCTTCAAAATCTGCAAGGCGCCTTATTGGTTTGTATGGAATTGGGTGTTTCGAAGGAAGCTTTTTACACCGCCATTCAATCGTTTACGGGTGCAGCAAAGCGTTTGGAATTGGTTTTTTCGAATGCGCATACGAACATTTTTAAAGATTTTGCTCATTCGCCATCAAAACTAAAAGCAACAACGGATGCTGTTCGCGAACAATTCCCCAATCGCAAACTCATTGCCTGCATGGAATTGCATACGTTTAGTAGTTTGAATCAGGAATTTTTGGAAGAGTACAAAGATTCAATGAAAAAGGCCGACAAAGCTTTAGTATACTTTAATCCGCATACAGTTGCACATAAAAAACTAAATCCTATTTCAACAGAACAGGTTAAAGCAGCATTCGGTGGCGACAACGTGCAGGTTTACAACGATTCTAAAATGCTGATCGAAGAACTTCAAAAAGAAAACTGGGAGAATACCAATTTACTCATGATGAGTTCGGGAAATTTTAACGGGTTGAAGTTTGAGGAATTGTCGGGGATGATTGGTCTAATTTAAAAATTTGAAGATTTGGTAATTTGAAGATGACTTTGATGTGCTGATATTGTTATGTGCTGAATTCTGATGTGCTGATATTTTGATGTGCTGATGTGCTAATCAGGATGCAATGTAATTTTCAAATCTTCAAATTGCATTGAACTAAACAGGATACTTTTTAGCCATCATGCGGGAAATTGCGGCAGAATAAAAGACACTAATAACCATCAAGCCAATAAATGTAAACAACACCCAGATGTTTTCGAAGGGGAACTTCTCAGCGCTTTTTACCCAAGCAGTTATATCAATTTCGGGTGTTTTGTTTTTTCTGAGATCTGCAATACGATTGG
>JBIPLZ010000326.1:0-3193 GCA_044369395.1 Flavobacteriales bacterium
CGGAAGCATACAGATCACATAAGAACTCTAAAACGTGTTTATCATAATTCTTATAACTTCTAATTTTCACCCAAATAATTCCTATCGCAACAATTGCAATAATTACAAAACCAACTTTTAATAAAACACCTGGTATTAAAATAGTAAAAGCAAAAGGCATAACAATAAATAGGTAAAGCCCTATATTTAATATTTTATTCTCATCGTACATATATTTATTAAAATGTCCCATTTCATGGAATAACATTGATTTTATCTCTTCCCTTGTTAGGCAACTAAAACTTTTTTTAGTAATATAAACTGCGTTTGCAGGGCTAATGAAATTGAGTAAATAAATGTTGATTACAAATGCATTTACCAAATCTAAGTCCACAATATATAATTCGGGCTTTTCATTGATTAGCGATACTTTAAACACTTCATCAATGAGCAAACGTATTTCTTCGATAGTAAATTTGCCAATAAGTGCGTCATTGCATTTAGATAACTTAGTAGAAACTAATTTATATAACAATAATTGACCAACAATTACTATAAACCATAAACCTAATGCAATACAGAAAAAGGCAAAAAGTGATTTTTTTAAAATTAAATTGCTCGTAGTAAAATACTGCCAAATGCAAAAAGCTGCCCAGAGCAAAGTAAACAGCATAAAAACGAATGAACGTCTTTTCGACTGTTTAAATAAATTTTCCATTTCATTTTTTGAAAGTTTGGGGAGTTCATTTATTGTCATAAGAGTTTTTTGTTTAAATTATTTAATTTAGATAGAGTATCCGCATAGCGCTAACTAATACCACCCAGTCATCTTGCCAGCCAAGGTATGAAATGTCATCATGAATTAAATCCTGGTCATCAAAAAGATAAGTTAATGCCCATAGGGCAACTTCATTATCTGAAGCCTGGGCAAGCTTCATTAAGACTTCAGACATTTTCCGGATGTCTTCTATAATGTCTTCCTGATATGATTTTTGCAAGAATTTATGATGCATATCAATCATTTCTGATAGAGGCATTTTGCTTCCCATACTTTTTTGAATAATCTTTATAAAGAGCTCATTATCTTTGTTGTAACCCGCCCATAACAGATGACGACTAAAATCTGAAATCGTATTTGGATCGCCTTCTCGTTGAATAACTGCACATAGATGCAAGAATTTCTCCCTGAAATTAAGTTCAGGCAAACTCAATAGAAGCTGAATAAATTCAGATAGATCAGTCTCAATAAAGACTTTCATTACTTCAATAATTCCCTGTCGATCATTAAAAGATAAAGGGCCTTCAGGATTTCTAAACCTTAATTCTTCGACGATTTCCTGTTTTTGTAATGCATGAATAAAAAGCAAATCTGCATAAATATAAGCAGACAGACTAAGCTCATCCAATTCTATTACTGCGTCATGATTCTCAAAGTTATTAAAGAACTGTAAACCTGAACAAATCTCTAAAACTCGGTGTAAAGTATCATTGAAAGATTTAAAGACCTCAGTTTTCTCCAATACATTATCCCCGAAATTATTACTTAATAATTTTTCGCCTAAGATGGCAATGCCCTCGGCACGGAATTTTGAAAAATAATTTAGAAGGGCCCATTGAACATTTACCTGCTGCGAGAGTTGATTAGAATCAAAGAAAGCACCGGAAACTAAATTTTCATGCTCATTGAAGTCGATAACTTGCCGGTCAAGCTGCTCTCCAAGATTTTCCAAATCAGCAGCATGCAGCAATTCGTGGTAAAGAGTCGATTTAAATTGTTTCAGTACATCGGCCCCATCGGATTGAGTAAGGCAAGTTGCTAATTGTAAAATAGAATTGTAATAAATACGAAAATAGAGAATATTGGCTGTGCTTTTCTCTGTATCGAAACAGGCCAGTACGTTTGATTGACTATTTTTTTTCTCTTGTTCTAAATTAACAGAAAAAAGAAGATTGTTTTGAGGAAACATGCTAATTACATCAGCAATACACTCCTCAAATTGGATTTTGATGAAAGTTCTGATATCGTAAAAAACATTGGTGGAAGAAGAGTCTCTGAAATCAAATTGAATAAGGTTTTCAACTCCGGATGTGTCTTTTATTTCGAGGGTGAAAGGCATGGGTAGTTTATTTTGATTGAGAATCGGGTGTTTTAGGAGATGTAAACAATTTTAATAATTGCACTTTAATATTTTGAATGGTAATAACTTCTTTTTTACTTTTTAAAGGAAAATGAATAAAATAAAAATAAAGTCCAAGACCTAATAAGATTGGATAAAATGAATAATTAACTTCAATTTTACAATTCAAGTAATTCTCAAAATAAAGTCCATAAAGATTTGGCCAAACCTGAGCTATTGTCAGTAAAACTAGTATTAAATTCAGCCTACTTGAATTTAGTTTTTCTCTTAATTCCTTCTTATCGTCTTCATTTATCTGAGTAATTTTCGAAATACCCTCTATACTTGCTAGATATTCTTTTTTCAGTTCCTCAATTTTGAATTGCACTCGCAACTTCTCAAAAAATAAATCAATTTCATTATAGTTACTTAATGAAGTGAATATTTGAAAAAATTCTGCATGAATCATTGTTTGTTGCAATCTCTTTAAATCATCAGGTTTAAATGTGTGACTTGTTTTATCTAATGGAAGTTTATTGATTTTTCCCTGAATGTAATGAAACAGGTATTTTTGATTCAGTGCAAATAAAAATGAAGGATAGTATTTATTTATTAATTCGCTTGAGTTTTCAATACCTTCAATTACCAAAGCACCTTCATTTAAAACAAATTGACTGGTGTAAAAATCAGGATACGAAAACTCTAATTTTGAGGATGAATTTATTTCAGTATTTTCGGAACCTGAAATCCGTATCATCCTGTAGGCTTTTTTAATTATTTCATTATTTTCAAGATCTAAATTTACAGACCCGTTTTTCTGGTTGAATTTGCTTAGGTGTAATACGTATGGTTTTATAATTTCTTCATTTTCAAAATCAAACATCTCACTGATATTTGGGTTTATGTGTTCCAGCAACCTATCTATCAATAGTTTGAAGTTTATTTTTTGGCAATCATTTTTGATTATCCACTTATTGTATTTTTCAATTTTGTCCTTATCAAATTTTTTGTAATCGTGCTTTTGTTTTTCAATGTCATTTTTGATTTTATTTTCTAAATATTTGATTTTTTCATTAATGACATCATTCCAATTTAAT
>JBIPLZ010000254.1:0-3892 GCA_044369395.1 Flavobacteriales bacterium
CTTGAGAAAATTGTCCACCAATAAAAACGTCGTTATACTGATCAATTCGAATGGAACGAATATCTATTGAACCTCCACTAGTTAAATCGCGGTATTCCATAAGTGCCCCCGTTTCGCCATTGTAACGTGCCAAAAAACCTTCTAGCGCATTGCTCGGATTGGAACTTGCACTTTGAACAGAATCGCTTGGATCAAAATCGAAGGTTCCTTGAAAACGTCCCGACATCAAAATGTTACCACCCGTATCGGTTGCAATGGCCGAAACTTGATCGTTGTTGGAACTGCCAATTCCAATTTGCCAGATTAATGTTCCGTCAGAAGTATATTTTGATAGATAAATATCTTGAAAGCCATAGCTTGGAAGAGAACCCAATGGTGCAGTGTAAACTCCAGAGGCAAAAACATTTCCGGATGAGTCCAGCGCTATGCGTTGGCAATTATCAGCTGAAATACCGCCAATTGCTTTTCCCCATTCAAATTGTTGGGCGTGTAAAGAAATGGTTGTGAGCAGAAATAGAATGCTTGTTTTGAAAATATTCATCAAGTAGGTAGTAGATTTTCGCTGCGGAAATTAGCAATGAAAAATGAGTATTTAGATTGTTAAAGATAAAGAAATAAAGAAGAGATGTTAATAAGTTTGAAAAGAGCGTTTAATTTGAGGATAGATGAGCAGTAAAAACTATCAGTTGTTTTTCTCGTTTTCATTGTTAAAATACTGTTTGTACCTGATTGTTTTTATGAATTAAACATCGCGCTTCTTTACTTAGATTTGCAATTCGAAAAAAAACGATGAATATAGTAGAAGAACTTCGTTGGAGAGGATTGCTCCACGACATTATGCCTGGAACAGAAGACTTACTTAGCAAAGAACAAGTAAGCGCTTATATTGGATTCGATCCAACTGCCGAATCATTGCACATTGGATCCTTGGTTCAAATTATCTTGTTGATGCATTTGCAGCGCCATGGACATTTACCCATTGCCTTGGTTGGTGGAGCAACCGGAATGATTGGAGATCCATCTTTCAAAGCGGAAGAACGCAAAATGCTCAACGAAGAAACATTGGCTAAAAATGTAGCAGGTATTGAGGCGCAACTTCGCCGTTTTCTGGATTTCGAAAAAGGAGCAACGCTCGTAAATAATTACGATTGGTTTAAGGATTTCAGCTTGCTCGGATTTATGCGCGAGGTGGGAAAGCACATTTCGGTTAATTATATGATGGCCAAAGATTCGGTGAAAAAGCGTCTCGAAACGGGGATTTCCTTTACTGAATTCAGTTATCAATTGATTCAAGGCTACGATTTTTACTGGCTTTGGAAAAACAAAAACGTGAAACTTCAAATAGGTGGTTCCGATCAATGGGGAAATATTGTTACCGGAACGGAGTTGATTCGCCGCATGAGTGGGGGAGAAGCATTCGCATTAACAGTGCCTCTTGTAACCAAAGCCGATGGAAGTAAATTTGGAAAAACCGAACAAGGCAATGTTTGGTTAGACGCTCGACTTACGAGTCCATATGCTTTTTACCAGTTCTGGCTCAATGCTTCCGATGAGGATGCCGAAAAATACATTCGCATTTTCACGTTCTTGAATCAGGATGAATGCGAATCTCTAATCACCCAGCACCGCGAACAGCCTCACATGCGTATGTTGCAAAAACGCTTAGGGCAGGAAGTAACGGAATTAGTTCATGGAAAATCAGAATACGAAGCAGCGATTGGTGCCACCGAAATTCTATTTGGAAATGGAACCTCTGAACAATTGGCTTCTATGTCGGAAACTCTTTTGTTGCAAGTGTTTGAAGGAGTTCCCCAATTTTCTATTTCGCGTTCAGATATTGAAGCAGGCATTCCAATAATCGAATTACTTGCAACCAACACGCAGATCATGCCATCCAAAGGCGAAGCACGAAAAATGATAGAGCAAAATGCAATCTCTATAAATAAATCAAAGTTTGCGGATTCTGCTGGTATTGTTAAGCTTGATTCATTAATTCGGGATAAATATATGCTCGTGCAAAAAGGCAAAAAGAACTATTATTTAGTTATAGTTTCCTGAAATGCGCATCATCGATAGTATTCCTCATCCGCAATTGCGCATCAGTATTTTCAGTATGAATGATAAATACTTGGTGAAATTTGAAGCCGGCCCATATGAACAAACATATAAGTTCGACCACGATGCGGTAGCTGGTTTGGAAGATTTGAAATCGAAGGTGGATGATGCTTTACTCGAAAATATCGCATCCATTTTCAGACAAATGCATGCAAGTAATGTGTGGAAATGAAGCAGCTATTTTTTGACTTCTATTTCTACTAATAAATACATATTGAATTATAAAATTGAAAATCATCGACCAAGGCCATTTGCCCAGTTCCTTGAATTCGATTAAGTTTGGGGCATAGAAAAAAGACGCATGAAATTATTACAAGACAAAGTAGCCATTATCACAGGTGCAACACGCGGAATTGGTCGTGGAATCGCATTGAAATTTGCAGAACAAGGAGCAAACATTGCATTTACCTATTTATCGAGCGCTCAAAAAGCAGCAGAACTAGAAGCTGAACTTCAGGCATTTGGTATAAAAGCCAAAGGATACAATTCCGATGCTGCAGTTTATGCAGCAGCCGAAGAATTGGTTAATGCAGTTGTAAGTGAGTTTGGAACATTACATATCGTTGTCAATAATGCCGGAATTACGAAAGATGGCTTGTTGATGCGTATGAGCGAAGAACAATGGGATGCTGTAATTCATACCAATCTGAAATCGGTTTTCAATTTGACCAAAGCAGCCATCAAACCCATGTTGAAAAACAAATACGGATCAATCATCAATATGAGTTCGGTTGTTGGGGGAAGCGGAAATGCGGGACAAGCCAACTACGCTGCATCCAAAGCAGGTGTTGAAGGTTTTACCAAATCGGTTGCCCAAGAGTTGGGTTCTCGTAATATTCGCAGCAATGCTATTGCACCCGGATTTATTGAAACCGAAATGACTGCCGAGCTAAATGACGATATCAAAAGCAAATGGATTGAAGGAATTCCGATGAAGCGCATTGGTTCGCCCGAAGATGTTGCAAATGCAGTTGTCTTTCTAGCTTCCGATATGTCGGCTTATGTAAACGGACAAGTATTAAACGTTTGCGGAGGAATGAGCACTTAGTTCTCAAACTCCACATTATCACATACGTTAATTAAAAGATTTTGAGTTTCGAATTTGTTTTCCAATATCCTGCTTGGTTCCTGCTTTTTTGCCTGGCCTTGGGATTTCTATATGCCTGGATCCTTTATCGAAAAGGTTCTGCATTGAAGGAAGCAAAAGTCTGGATTAAACGTTTGGTGTTTGGACTTCGATTTATTTCGGTAGCACTCATTGCCTTTTTACTGCTGTCGCCTCTCATCAAACTGATCTCAAGAAAGAGTGAAAAGCCGGTTATTCTCTTTATACAGGATAATTCAAGTTCCATTTCTTTGGTGAAAGATTCGGCATTCTATCGCAAGCAGTATCCCGAATTGATTGAAGAACTGCGCTACAAACTGGACGAGCAATTTGAATTTCGTTCCTATTGTTTCGATGATCGTTTAATTGATTCGTTCCGTCTGAATTATTCTGGAAAGGAAACCGACATTTCGGCGGCGATTAGCGAAATAAATACGCGCTATTTAAATCGTAATGTAGGAGCTGTGATTCTTGCAAGCGACGGGATTTTCAATAAAGGAACCAATCCATTATACATTAATAACGAACTCAAGGCGCCTATTTATACGGTTGCACTAGGCGATACTGCAATTCAACGCGATTTGCTGATTAGTAAAATTAATCACAACCAACTTGCCTACTTAAACAACATGTTCCCTGTTGAGGTAGTTGTAAATGCCAACAAACTTTCTG
>JBIPLZ010000019.1:0-13151 GCA_044369395.1 Flavobacteriales bacterium
TATACCTGCAAACTCATCCGTACTGAAAATGGATGTAGTTCCAGTACACGCTTGCAATGGGCCGTTTATAGTAGTAAATGATGGAATTGGTCCATTTACCTGTGGGGCGGTTAACTCCACATTATCGACAAATAAGAACTCATCATTTCGGTTGGTGGAAATTCCTAGTGTAAATCCAAATGTCCCGACACAGCTTGGCACTTGAAAGAAAAATTGGTTTTGATTGATATCGACAGAAATATTTCCAGCCCCCGTAAAAACAGTAATTGGGCTACCCACAACACCATCAAATATGGGCGTAAATACTAAATTTTCACCTGTATCCCAACCTGTTCCTGTGCAGACAGGCAAACGATTACCGAAGTTAAATGTCAGTTCACGAGTATATTGACTAGATGTACTAATATCGATTTCGGAGAATGTAAATTGATTTAGTGTGACAGGTCCATTTCCTGAACCTCCTGAGATGCAACTTCCACCTCCTGCAACACCACCAACCACTAGTGATTGTGAGCCAGAAACAATGTTTGGTGACTGGGTAGCTTCGAACGTTCCATCAGTAGAAACTGCTGTTGAAGTATATGACCATGAATCTCCTGATTCTGCTCCTTGAAAAGCTATTTGAATTTGAGCATGAAGGCCAGCAAATGTTGACATAAGCATAACCATCAATATCGATTGAAAACGCGTTGTAGAGTTCATACTGCGAAATTACTGAATGCGAACGAGAACTATGTTATGAAAATGTTATGTGCTTGATCTTGGAATTTCCAATGAGAAATTGAAAATAAGAATAGTAATTTTGGAGGATATTAAAGAAATTCAATGTTTTTAAATTAAGCAAAGCACCATCATATTGCACCCATTTATCAACCTGCACAGTCACCGCAAACCGCAATCGGACGAAGAAATCGTTATTCGAAATGCGTATCATTTTATGGATGAAGAGAAAGCGGATGCACTCCCCTACTCCGTTTCTGCTGGAATTCACCCCTGGCAATTGAAAGAAGATTTTTCATTGCAACTGAATCAACTAACGAAACTTGCTTCGTGTAAAAATGTTATTGCTATTGGAGAATGTGGGCTCGATCGTGTTAAAGGTCCTTCCATCGAAATTCAACTCGATGCGTTTCGTGCTCAAATCAATATTGCCAATCGGGTTAAAAAACCCATGATTCTGCATTTGGTAAAAAGCTATTCAGATATGTTCGCTATTTCGCATTCAATGAAAACGCCTTGGATTGTGCATGGGTTTAAAGGAAATGCAATTGAAGCAGAAAACTTGCTTAGAAAAGGTGCGAAACTATCGTTTGGACCTCGACTTTTGACCGATGAAACAATGCAAGCACTTTTCACATCCATCCCACTTGATTGCATTTACCTGGAAACGGACACCAAACCTGTTTTAATCGATGAAATGTATCATAAGGCAGCTTTGCTCAGAAATATTAAAATGGATGATTTAAGAATAGGCATTTGGCTTAATTTCGTGCGCGATTTTAATTCCCATGAAACACGATAAAGTTCCTTCCTGGATGGGACGTACGCTTTTAATGACAGGCGAAGACCCTATTCTTAAATTGATGAACAGCCATGTGCTAGTTGCCGGATTGGGCGGTGTCGGTGGCATTGCAGCGGAAATGATTGTTCGCGCTGGTGTTGGCAAGATCACCATCATCGATTCAGATACAGTGGACGAAACAAACCGAAACCGTCAAATACCGGCTTTAAAAAGCTCCGAAGGGAAGTTGAAAACTGAAGTGATGGCCGAGCGACTCTTGGACATCAATCCCGATCTCGACCTGGTAATAAAAACGGTTTATTTGCGTGAAGGAATTACGGAGGCGTTATTGGAAGAGGCAAAACCCGATTATGCAGTGGATTGCATCGACACGCTTTCTCCCAAAGTTTTTTATTTAAAGAAATGTTTGAGCATGGGAATTCCCGTGGTAAGTTCAATGGGTGCTGGAGGAAAAATTGACCCGACACGTTTGTTGGTGGATGATATCTCCAAATCGCGTCATTGCAATTTGGCTCGATACGTTCGCAAGCGATTACGAAACTTGGGAATTTACAGCGGAATTAAAGTGGTTTACTCGCCCGAATTAGCCGATCCTGCTAAAATTATTCAAGCACCTGAAGGAAACGTGAAAAAGAGTTTCATTGGAACGATGTCGTACATGCCAGCTGTATTTGGCTGCACCATTGCCAGTGTAGTTATTCGCGATTTAAGTGGCGTGGAAGAATATCGTCCAACGCCTGCACGTGTTCCTAAGAAGAAATAAATTTAAGATTCTGATTTAGGAGCATCAATAGGTTTTTCCACTTGAGGAGTCTCTTGTTGACGCATAATAGAATCGAGGTTCGTTTCTTTCGATACGTTTTCATTCAAGGTTTTAAAGTCCTCGGTAATTTTATCCAAACCCGCTTTTTGTTGCAAATCCTGACGAAGTGTAGATACTTCTTCGCGTAATTTGTGTGTCTCTGAAAGCAATTCCTGCTTTAATCCATTGGAGGCATTTTGAAACTCTCGCATCGTTTTGCCTAGTCCACGAGCGAGTTCTGGAATCTTCTTCGATCCAAAAAACATGAGGATAAAAAGCATGATCACCATGATTTCACCTCCACTTACATCAAAAAAAAGTAGCACGCAATTGAGCATAAAAAAGCGGTATCCGTCTTTTGATTAAAACAGATTCCGCTGATAAAATTACTTCTTTTCTTCTTCCGATTTACCTGCAGTACGACGAGTTAAATCGACAACAACTGGAGAAGCTACAAAAAGAGATGTATACGTTCCAACAATAACTCCTAACAACATCGCGAATGCGAAACCACGAATTACTTCACCACCAAATATGAAGAGAATAATCAATACTCCGATAGTTGTTAAACCCGTAACGGCAGTACGAGAAAGTGTACTATTCAGGGCGTTGTTGATGATTGTAGAAAGATCTTCCTTCTTACTATTTGGCATCGCCAAGTACTCACGAATACGGTCAAAGATTACCACGGTATCGTTAATCGCATAACCTACTACCGTCAAGATTGCTGCAATAAATGCTTGGTCAATATCGAGTGAGAAAGGCAGAATGTGATTGAAGATTGAGAAGATCGAGAGGATAAAAATTACAACATAGGCAAGAGCTGCAATAGCTCCAACTCCATATTGCCATTTACGGAAACGAAGTAATAAGTATAAGAAGAGCACAAGCAATGAGAAAATCACCGACAATACAGCCGAATCTTTGATATCGTTGGCTACCGTTGGCTCTACTTTCTGAGATGATAAAATAGTTGGAGCAGCTCCTGTGATTGCTTTCAACTCAGATACCATTTTACCGGCAACAATAGAATCGGCAGCCATGGATTCATCTTCCAACATGTAACCTGTAGTAATTTTCAACTGGTTAGAACTTCCGTACACCTTCACATCTGGAGATTTCTGGAATGCTTTGTAAAGTATATCTCGCGCCTGATCGGTTTGAACTGACTTATCGAAACGAACAACATACGAACGACCACCTTCAAAATCTACCCCATAACCAAATCCTTTCGTAAACATAAATCCAAGACCAATAACAATAACTGCTAGAGATACGATGTAGAAACGCTTACGTTGGTTGATGAAATCGAAATTACTTCCGCTGAACAATTTCGCTGTCATAGGAATAGAGAAGCTAACTGTCTTATTACGTTTTCCTAAGAATTCAAACACCAAACGTGTAATGAAAATTGCAGAGAACAATGAAGTTAAAATACCAATTACCAGTGTTGTGGCGAAACCTTGGATTGGCCCCGTACCGAAAATGTATAGAATAATACCCGTTAATAACGTTGTTACGTTTGAATCGATGATTGCAGAATAAGCTCCTTTGAAACCATCTTCAACAGCTTGTTTGTATGATTTACCACCAGCTAATTCTTCACGAATACGTTCGTAAATCAATACGTTCGCATCAACCGACATACCGATTGTTAATACGATACCCGCAATACCTGGAAGTGTTAAAACAGCACCAAGGGATGTCATCACCCCCATCAAGAAAAATACGTTGGCAATTAATGCAACATCGGCAACCAATCCACCGCCGCTGTAATAGAATCCCATAAACAAGAATACCAATACCAAACCAGCCAATGCAGAAAGTAAACCTGAGTTAATTGCTTCAGCACCCAAAGATGGACCAACAACTGCTTCTTCCACAATACGCGCAGGAGCATCCATTTTACCAGAGTTAAGGATGTTGGATAAATCTTCCGCTTCTTTGATTGTGAAATTTCCTGTAATGGATGAATTACCACCTGCAATTTCGCTTTGAACCGTTGGATAACTGTATACATAATTATCAAGAACAATAGCAACACTTTTACCAATGTTTTCACCAGTCATGCGCTTCCAAATCCCTGCACCTTCACCATTCATGGCCATAGTTACTTCGGGTTTGTTGTTTAACTGACCGTAACTTAAACGAGCATCAGTAACATATTCACCTGTAAGGCGAGGTTTTCCATCGCGCGGAACTTTGATGGCAACCAATTCGAATGCATTTTCTTTTTCATCAAATGGCTTAACACTCCAGAAGAAACGAATGTCTTTCGGAAATGCTGCCTTGATTTGTGGCATGTTCATTATTTCGTTAACACGAGCCGTATCTTTCGTAAGGGCTATACCTACTACAGGCCCCGGACGGAATGTACTTCCTTCATTTGTTTGGTTAATGTTTGGACTCAATACCGCATATAAAGGATTTTCTTTCAATGCTTTTGCACGCTGAGCTGCTTGAGAAGTATCTTTTGTTGTTGATGAATCCGCTTTGGCCATTTTTTGAGCCAATGTCATTGCAGTATCTTTAACTGCAGCTGTTGAATCAGCAGTAGTTGCAGTAGAATCGGTAACTGAAGATGAAGTAGTATCTGTTTTTCCAGCTGTGTTTAAGTCTTTCAGTTTCTTATTTGCCGTTTCTAAAAATTGGAAAGCGTCTTTGTTTTCGAAAGTTTCCCAGAACTCCAATTTCGCAGCTCCTTGAAGTAATTTACGAACACGTTCTGGTTCTTTCACTCCTGGAAGTTCAACCAAAATACGATCAGAACCTTCTAAACGTTGAATGTTGGGCTGAGTAACACCAAATTTATCTATACGATTGCGAATTACTGTATACGCGTTATCAACAGATGATTTTACTTTAGTACGAATAACCGCAAGCACTTCGTCATCGGTCATTTTAGAATTCACCAAATCTTTCATGTCTTTGTTTCCAAAGAAAGCAGGTGATGAAAGACGCGCTGCTGGATCAGTTTCTTTAACTGCTGCAGCAAATAAATTGATGAAATCTCCACCTTTACTTTTCTGACGAGTAATAGCAAGATTCATTGCCTTTGTAAATACTGGATCGGTGCTATTATTTGCTAAAGAACGAACAACATCCGAAACCGCAACTTCTAACGTTACGTTCATACCGCCTTTCAAGTCAAGACCCAAGTTGAGTTCTTTTTCCTTACACTCACGATAGGTGTATTTTCTGAATATTACGTTGTAAACTACTTCGCTCGCTATGGAGTCGATGTAGGCCTTTTCCTTGATTGGATCACCGGCTGCGAATTCTTTGGCATCGCTCTCTACACTGCTTGCTTTCCATGTAAATGAAAGTTCGAACAGGCAAACGAGCGCAAGCATGATCGCGAAAAAGCTAATAGCACCTTTGTTTTGCATTGGATATTGTATAGGGTAAATTCTTAAAAATAGGAGCGCAAATATAGAATAACAAATATGAAATAACAATACACTTTGAATATTCAGAAATTATGCAATATCAGTCGTTTCAGAAAAAACTTCTTTCGATAACGCCTCGAACAAATGTCAAATTATAGCAAATTCATTTCGAAATTGAAAACAATAAGTCAATCATTCAATTGAAAAATTTAACACCTTTGTTTTATGAAATATTACTTATTTGTATTCCTACTCTGCTATTCCTTTTATACAAACGCTCAAGTAAATCAAACAATCATTGCATTGAATCGGAATGATACAATTTCATGCTTCACGAGCGATTCGGTTCGTATGAAATTCCCCATGAGTGGAGGATTTAACTACGTTCAAGCAGGCAAGATTGACTTAAATGGAGACAATGTGCAGGACATTTTATTATTCGACCGTTCGGGAGATCGTTTAACACCATTAATTTATACTGGAACACCGGGTAATCCAGATTACACATTCGATTATAGCTTGGTTTATTCTTTTCCCAAAATCAAGCATTTTCTCGTTATGAAAGATTTCAATTGCGATGGTAAATCAGATTTGTTTACCTATGAAAACAGCGGTTTCAAAGTCTACAAAAATATCAGTACAGTTAGTAGTGGATTACAATTCGAGCTGTATACAGAAAGTCTACAATCCTATTTCAATCCTGCAACTTTACCCATCTATTGCATTCCCGTTGATATTCCCGTTGTAGAAGATATGGACAACGATGGCGATATAGATTTGATGGTATTTGGTATTCTTGGAACCTGTGTGGAATATCATAAAAATACAGCCATGGAAGAACTAGGGCGTTGCGATACGCTCATGTTAAAGTTGGAAAGCAATAATTGGGGCGTGTTTACCGAAAGCTTTTCGACAAACGATGTGGTACTGAACGACAGCTGTGATCGTCAGTCCGGAAAATACAGTGCAAATCGTCATGCGGGCTCGTCGATGTTGGCGTTTGATTCAGATGGTGATGGCGACAAAGATTTGCTTTTAGGTGATATTGCCTACCGAACAATGGTAAAGTTAACCAACGGAGGAACAAGTACTAACGCTTTAATAACAAGTTCATTATCTCCATTTCCGGAGAATACCACTTTTGTGAATTTGCCAATTTTTCCTGCAGCGTTTTATTTAGATATCGACTTGGATGGGAAACGCGATTTATTGGTTAGCCCTAATAATGAGGGTGGTTCCGAAAATAATCAGTGCATTTGGTACTATCGTAACGATGGATTAGACAATGCACCTGTGTTTACATTTCAGAAGAAGACCTTGTTTGTGGAAGAAAGTTATGATTTTGGAGAAGGAGCTATTCCCGTTTTCTTTGATTACAATGGCGATGGAAAATCGGATATCGTGGTTGGAAATTATGGGTATTTTCAACCAGCAGGTACGTACAAATCACAATTAGCACTTTTGGAAAATATCAGTACAGACGAATCACCCAAGTATAAATTAGTCACGGAAGATTTTGCTGGCTTGGCTGCACTTTCGGGCAACTCGCTCAATTACCATCCTTCTTTTGGCGACATAGATGGAGATGGTGATCAAGATATGTTGGTTGGAACTTCCGATGGTCGAATCTTTCATTTTACCAATAATGCCGCTTTAGGGAATAATGCAAATTTCGTTTTCACAAGCCCTTACTTTCAGAACATTGATGTGGGAACTTTTGCTGCACCTCAACTTGTGGATGTCGATTTGGATGGTATTTTGGATTTATTAATCGGATCGCGTGAAGGCAAAATAAACTATTATCGTAATACAGGTAATCCGAATGCAATGAGTTTGGAGTTAATTACCAATGCTTTAGGTGGCATCTCAACAACCATGAATGGCGATCCAAGTGGATTTTCCACGCCTTCTCTCTTCCGAAAAAATGGCATTACATATATTATATGTGGTAGTCAATCCGGGATTTTCAAATTATATGGTAATGTAGACGGAAATTTAGATGGAATTTTTACATTAGAAGACTCTCTGCTTCTTGGTGATCGAAATGGAGAAAGAACTAGTATCAGTTTAAAAGACTTAGACGGAGATGGGTTATTGGACGCTGTAACTGGAAATTATGCAGGTGGAGTTTGTTATTATACTGGCATCTTTCCCAATAATATTGATGAATCAGCAACTACAAATAATCATTTTACTATTTTCCCAAATCCGGGAAGCACATTGAATATTGAAAGTGATAATGAACAAATCAATTCCGTCTTCATTATTGACATACAAGGTCGTGTGATTTTGCATGAAAATATTGGGGGAAAAACTTATTGTAATGTATCAACCCAATGGATTGATAATGGCATGTATTTCATCCAAATTCAAGGTACACGAAACACGAGTACACACACATGGATTAAAAATTAAGATTCGAGATTTATATCATTTAATTTCCATTAAGCTTAAAAACTAAAAGATGCTTCGATTAAAAAAAGATACCGATCCACGCTGGGCACATTTGGCTGAACAAGACCTAGAAGAAATTCTCAGCGACCATGCATATTGCGAACAAAAAGCGGCATCAACCTGTATATCGTTGATTGTAAAATATCCTGAATATCCTGAATTGGTAACGGAGATGAGTGCGCTTGTTCGTGAAGAAATGGAGCATTTTCAACGTGTACATGAACTGATTCTCAAACGAGGATTGAAACTTGGACGCGAACGTAAAGATCCTTATGTAAATGAACTAGCACTATTCATCAGTAAAGAAGGTGACCAAAACAAACTGCTTGTCGATCGTTTGTTGTTTTCAGCCATGATTGAAGCGCGCAGTTGCGAACGATTTAAAGTGCTTAGCGATACTATTGATGATGATGAATTAGCTGCATTTTATCGAGAACTTATGGTAAGTGAGGCTGGCCATTATACCTTGTTTTTGAAATTTGCACGTAAATATTCTAACCCCAAAAATGTAGATGTTGATGCACGTTGGCAAGAATGGCTCAATTATGAGGCTGAAGTAATAAGTCGATATGGTAAGACGGGACAAATGCATGGGTAATTGTCAGTATTAATTCATAGTTTTCATCAAAATATTAAATTGGGTTTAAAAAAGAGGGAGCAAGCTCCCTCTTTTTTATTTTATATCCATACTCGTTTCGTGTATTTTTGACGCTATGAGAAAAACAGCTTGGTATTCCACCCTCCTTTTCATTATTGGCCTATTCATATTCCAATCAGCATCAGCTAAGAACACCCTTACTCGAATAGACCCCGCTTTTTGGTGGGTCGGAATGCAAAATCCGACAGTGGAACTCCTAGTCTTTCATCCTGGAATTGGAAAAGGTAAAGTGAGCATTCAATACCCTGGTGTCATTCTTGAGAAGGCTGAACCTGCCGAAAGTCCAGATTATCTATATCTTACATTAAACATCGACAAGAATACAAAACCGGGAATTTGCCCGATTGACATTCGTTTGGGAGATAAAATACTCACAAACAATTACGAACTTAAACAACGTAATTCGAAGAAAAAAGCACAAGGAGTAAACACGTCCGATTTCATTTACCTCATCATGCCCGATCGTTTTTCGAATGGAGATTCCAAAAATGATGTAATATCAGGAATGAATGAAACGGCATTGAATCGCGATTCGATGTATTATCGTCATGGTGGCGATCTTCAAGGAATAATGAACCATCTCGATTACTTGCAAAATCTCGGTTCAACTTCGCTTTGGTTAAATCCTGTTCAGGAAAATAATGAGATTAAAACTTCCTACCACGGGTATGCAATTACCGATCATTATAAAATTGACCCGCGTTTAGGAACTAACAAATTGTATTGCGACTTAGTCGATTCTTTGCATGCTCGAGGAATGAAAATGGTGATGGACATTGTTCCTAATCATATGGGAATTCATCATTGGATGTTCAATAATTTACCATCGCAAGATTATATCCATCAGTGGAATACATTCACCAAGACAAGTTATCGTGCTCCTTCCCTGCTCGATCCGTATGCATCCGAAAAAGACCGTAAATTATTTAGCGATGGATGGTTTGATAGACATATGCCCGATTTGAATCAACAAAATCCACATGTGGCGAAGTACTTAACTCAAAGCTACATTTGGTGGATTGAATATGCCGGCGTTGATGACTATCGGATTGATACATATTCGTATCCCGATCAAAAATACATGGCGCAATTGTCGGCCGATTTGCATCTCGAATATCCCAATCTGAATCTGTTCGGTGAAATCTGGGATCATGGTGTTGGTGTTCAATCATACTTTACCAAAGACTTTAAATCGCGCAAGGATTTCAATACCGGTTTAGATGGAGCAGTCGATTTTCAAGTGTATTTTGCTTTAATTGAAGCTCTCACAAAACCATTCGGATGGACGGAAGGAGTTTCACGAATCTATTATACACTAGCCCAAGATTTTCTTTATCAAAATCCAAACAACAATGTCACCTTTTTAGACAACCACGACCTAAGTCGCTTTGCTTCAATGATTGGAGGCGACATTCGGAAATACAAAATGGGCATTGCTTTTCTTATGACGATGCGAGGAATTCCATCAACTTATTATGGTACCGAAATTTTAATGAAAGGATTTTCTAATCCGGATGGCTTGGTTCGTAGCGATTTTCCGGGAGGATGGGCAAGTGATTCTCAAAGTAAATTCAATAATAAAGGGCGCAACGATGAAGAGAATGCGGCGTTCGATTATTTCCAAAAACTGGCAAACTGGCGAAAGAACAATTCGGTGTTGCATTCAGGAAAACTCATGCAGTTTGTACCTGAAGAAAGTGTATACACATACTTTCGTTACGATGGAAAGAAAACGGTGATGGTGGTAATGAATGCAAACGATTCTGAGAAAAATATTAAAATGGAACGTTTTTCAGAACGAATCCAAGGCAAAAGCGATGCATTTGATGTGATTGAAAATAAGAATATCGCGCTTAGCAATCTTCAGTTAAAACCTTGGGAGGTAAAAGTTTTAGAGTTCTAATTTCAAAAAAAACGCTGTCCATTCAATGAACGGAGAGTGTTTATATAAATGATATGTTTTAATTATTTGTTCAAATGTGCAAGCCTAAATGAGCGTTGTTCAAAAAAACAAATTATTTAACACATCTAACATAGCATCCGCCTTGCCAATTCATATCACCAAAATAACATTTTTCCTCATTGCGAATAATAAATTCACTACTCCTCAAAAAATCTTTAGAATCGATACTCCACCAAGCCGACATGAAATTCAGACCAAAAATATCAGCACCTGCTCCACCATCACCTTCTTCATAAACAATTAATCCACCAGGTAGTGCATTGAATTTACTTTCATTAGTTCCGTTCCATTCAACACTTTTTAACTTCGTTGAAGCTTTTGTTGGTCTTAATTCAAAGCTTTCATCTAAATATAACTTTGTAGTATCCATACTAGGGTCCAAATTGATAGTTAGCATTTTCCAGTCTTTATTGTTAGGTATACGCCATCCAATTGGCGCCAATTTTCTTGGATCAATTACAGCATAAAAATTGTATATTTTTCCATATTTTTTTTCATAAGCATCATTAAATTCATAGTAACAACATGCTGGTTGTTCATTAAGTATTGCCTTGTTCCAATCTTGAAGCGATTTAACTTGATTTATTTTATCGCCATTTTGAAAGGTGTCTGTATTTAAGTTCTGAGGCATCCATACTTGAGTTCCAACGGTAACCTCATTAGAATTACTATCTCCACAAGAATATAAAATCATTGTTGCTAATAAAATTGCGCCAAAAATTAATTCTATTTTTCTCATTTTACTTTTAAAAAATTTAATTTACCCTACTTTTAAAAGGCCGTTCGGGATTTGCCTGTCAAATCATTTTTTTGAAATAGTTAAAACAATGAACGCTAACAACCCGAAAGCGATCGGGAAATCAAATAAATTAATCTTTGAGACAACGAACATAAAAACCGTTCTCCTTATCGCCATCGTTCCTGGGCGCAATGCCACTGTTAAACAAGGTACGATACCAAGCATTTGCAATAGTAGACTCTGAAGAGCTCCACCAGTCAGAACTGACCCCAATTTTGCTAAAATCACCATTGTATCTGCGGTAGCCTCCTGGGAGACCAGCAAAACCACTCTCATTGGTTCCATTTCCAGTTCGCACAATACCATCTTTTTCAATATCTGCCCAAAATTTTATCGATTTCATACTCTTGCACGCTAAACTTTCCCCACCTAAGAAATCGATTAATCGATTCCATTCATCATCAGTAGGTATTTTATAACCTGCAGGTGCTAAACCACGTGGATCGTTTACTGCGAACCAGTTATATAATTTACCGTAACGTTCACCATTAT
This sequence comes from Flavobacteriales bacterium, assembly GCA_044369395.1. Lineage (GTDB taxonomy): Bacteria > Bacteroidota > Bacteroidia > M30B66 > M30B66 > CALQRR01. Next base: position 12,080 of record JBIPLZ010000019.1, read on the forward strand.
CGGGGTTGTTGTTATAATAACACCATGCAGGCTGTCCTTTAAGTCCTGCATTTTTCCACTCTTTTTCTGTTTTTGCCTCTGGAATAGCTTCACCGTTTCGGAACTTGTCCACATTCAAGTTTTCGCTCATCCATACTTGCTTTCCGATAGTAACTTCTTTGATCGTATTTTCATTCGAGGTTTCATCTTTTGAGGTTCCATCTTTTGAGGCTCCTCCACACGAAGAAAGTTGAATGGCTGTTAGTAGAACTATAAATAACGCTAATGGTATTTTTTTCATCTTGATTGATTTTATTTACAACATTAAAGAAAATAATTTGAATAATATCTTTCACATATTTTTTTTAAAAAGTTATTTTTCCAACAAACATTGATTAAATATTATCTGCTTTCATTTATGTAATCTTCTCTTAAAACCTTGGGAAGTGAAATTTTTAGAGTTCTAATACATATAAAAAACGCTGTCTCTTCGTATAGAAAAGACAGCGTTTGAATTCAATAATTGTATTAGTGGTTTGTTAATAGAGCAATACTAAATAATCATTTTCATATAAAATGAAAACTACGTTTAGTTCGATTTAACTTAACATCATATGATTTTATTCCCTATTTCAAAAACAATTCCTCCTTCCGGGTTTTATAATCCCAATAGCTATCGGGAAATCAAATAAATCAATCCTTGAGACAGCGCACGTAGTGACCGAAATATTTTGCACAGTTTTCTCGGTCTGCTGTCCCACTGTTATAGTAAAGCTCTCTGTACCAGGCGCCATAAGGGCCACCCTCGGAAGAACTCCACCAGCGCCCTCGGAAGCCGACATCGTTGAATTCACCATAGGTGCCTCGGTAGCCGCCAGGCAGACATGAGAAACCGCTCTCGTTGGTACCATTACCTGTTTTTGTAATACCATCTTTTTCATAATCCGCCCAAAAATTGGTGGATTTCATATTCTTACCTGCAATATTTCCACCGCCTAAGAAATCTGTTAAACGATTCCATTCCTCATCAGTAGGTACTTTAAAACCTTGGGGTGCTAATCCACGTGGATCGTTTACTGCATAAAAGTTATAC
>JBIPLZ010000255.1:0-3815 GCA_044369395.1 Flavobacteriales bacterium
ACAATTTTCGTCAACTGATTTTGGTCGTTGTAAAAATATTCCCAACAGGATGCAGTATCCTTTTTTGAAATGGTGTCTATCCGGTAAACACTACCGGAAAAAATCGAGTCGACCAATTCATTTTTTTCTTTGTGAGCGGAATAGAAATAGGTGTTGTAGTAAGCTCCCCCGCGACAATTATACGATTGAGTCGTGTATTCTTGGCAATTCCACTTTTCTGTTGAGTCGTTGTTGTAATAGTTTAATCCTCCCCACATAAATGGAAATGTTCCCCAAGTAGCATTTTCTGCTGGTGTAAAAACCAATCCTTCCAGAGGCGTTTCTTCAGGCTCTTGCCCATTTTCCCAAAAAACAATTTCTTCTTTATTGTATCGTTTTACACGTCTTTTCTCGCGCCATTTGGGAAATAGCCCTTTCTGTGGGATATTATAAATGGTATACGTAATCATCATGGGTAAATTGAACGAAACCCACATCACTCCGTCTCCGTCCCATTGTTGCACTTCCACTTGACCATTCTCAGTTAGTTCTGTAGTAATGGCCAATGGCTGCGCAGAGAGGCAAACAAATGGAAGGGTAAAAACCAGAAAAAGTATAAGTCTTTGAATCATTGAAAAAGCGTTTCTGCTAATTCATCAAACGGAAAAACAGCATTGTATTGTTTATCCTGAATGGTTTCTGCGGTAATTTGAAGAAACAATGGCCTGCCATCAATTGTGCTTACCGAAATGGTAATATGCCCATACAATTGTTCTTTTATATCTGACTTTTGAATTACTGTGAGACTTGGTTTTAAAATATGACGTTCAATTTGCTCTGAATGTCCCGCTCTGGCTATAACTTGTCGATCACTTAATGATACCGTATATCCAATTCGCATAATACGGTCGCGGAAGTAATCCTGTAAAAAGGGGAAAAGCGTATTTCCCATTGAATCTGTGTAATGTAATAGCACATGACGTGAAGGTCCGTTCACAAATACATGCATGGGCACATCTCCTGAGATTCCCAATTTATTGAGCGTATAAGCAGTGTAGAGATTTTTAAGGATCTCGTTTTGTCCGCCTTGTGCCAACCAATTTTTGAACTGAGACTTAAAGGTACGTGTTCGCACCAACATTTCCTGACGAACGGGTTCATCCTTCTTGGGAGCTACAAATACACGCTTTATATATTGTGATAGATGAGCAAACATGGAATGAAAACGTTCGTCTGGAAAGTTTAGTATTCCGATTTAACGGTCGGCAATATTTACGTAGTTGCGTTTTACAGCTCCTGTGTAAATCTGACGTGGACGAGCAATAGGTTCTTTGTTACCCAACATTTCTTTCCATTGAGCAATCCATCCTGGCAAACGACCCAATGCAAACATCACAGTAAACATATCGGTTGGAATACCCATTGCGCGGTAAATGATTCCTGAATAGAAATCTACGTTAGGATAGAGTTTGCGTTCTACAAAATAGGGATCGTTCAGCGCTGCTTCTTCCAATTGTTTGGCAATGTCGAGCATTGGATCACTCACGCCTAACTTATTCAACATTTGATCACAGGCGTCTTTGATGATACTCGCACGCGGATCGAAATTCTTGTAAACACGATGTCCAAAGCCCATCAAACGGAATGGGTCGTTTTTGTCTTTGGCTTTATCGATGAATTTTTTCACATCACCACCATCGTTTTTAATTTGCTCCAACATTTCAATAACGGCCTGATTTGCACCACCGTGAAGTGGACCCCAAAGCGCACAAATACCTGCAGAAATAGATGCATATAAATTGGCTTGCGAAGAACCTACCATTCGAACGGTTGATGTTGAACAGTTTTGTTCGTGGTCGGCGTGAAGAATGAGGAGTTTATCCAAAGCATTTACAATTACTGGATCGGGCTCGTAATCTTCGGTTGGCATGGCAAACATCATGTGTAGAAAATTCTCCACATAGTTTAGCGAGTTGCGCGGATACATGACCGGATGCCCTACAGAATTTTTGTAAGCCCACGCTGCAATCGTGCTGAATTTTGCAAGAAGTCGGATAACTGTTAACTCGATATCTTCTTTCGATCGACCGGATTTTGGTTCTGGGTAAAATGTAGAAAGCGAACACGTGATTGAAGCCACAACGCCCATTGGATGAGCCTTCGCCGGATAAGCTTCATAAAAACGTTTCATGTCTTCATGAATAAGCGTGTGTCGTGTTATGGCATTTGAGAAACGTTCGAGTTCTTCTTTTTTGGGTAAATCGCCATGAATAAGCAAATACACTACTTCAATAAATGAAGAGCGTTCTGCTAATTGTTCAATAGGATAACCACGATAACGAAGTATTCCGGTTTCTCCATCCAAAAAAGTGATTTCACTTGTGGTAGCACCGGTGTTTTTATATCCTGAATCGAGTGTAATATATCCTGATTCGGAACGAAGGTTTTGAATATCGATGGCTTTTTCTTCTTCCGAACCCTGAATAACAGGCAGTTCGAAAGTTTTACCGTCTAGCGTGATGCTTGCATTTTGACTCATAGCAGCTAAATTTTATTGAGGTTGCAAGTTAATAAACCCAATAACAGCTTTTTGTTTTTAAATAGAATAAATCGTTTGGCTCATGTACTTTTGTTTTTTGGAAATCTATTTGTAAAACACAATCATCATGCGTCGAGTTTTCAGGCCTTTGACATTACTTACTTTGGTATTTACCTTATTGGTAATTTTAGCAGGATCGGTTGTTCGAACCACCGAGTCGGGCATGGGTTGTCCAGACTGGCCAAAATGTTTTGGGTATTACATTCCACCAACACATCCCGACCAAGTGAATTTTCATCCGAATCAATCCTATACAAAAGGAATGATGGTGATTGTAAATGATACTTTGTGGCGAGCAACAGCACCTTTTAAAAGTGGAGAGGTTTTTAGTCGAGAACATTGGGAGAAATATCCCAAGCATGATTACGCAGAATTTTACGTTCAAAAAACCTGGATTGAATACATCAATCGCCTGCTTGGAGCGTTGTTGGGAGTTTTGGTTTTGGGATGTTTTGTTACGTCTTTCTTTCAAGCCAAACCGAAAAAAGCATTTGTGTTATGGAGCTTTTCATTGGTCGTTTTAACCGGATTTCAAGGATGGTTAGGGGCTTTGGTGGTTTCTTCGAATTTGGCTCCCGTAAAAATCACCATTCACATGTTTGCTGCTTTGTTGTTATTGGCAATAATTATCTGGATTGTTGAGATTTCACGTCGTTCCGAAAACAAGATTGTTCTCCAAAAATCGCAGGATGTACTTTTAAAACCGCTGGTAATTGTGTCGCTTATTTTTACACTGATTCAAGTTTATTTGGGAACGCAGGTTCGGGAATCTATTGATGTAATTGCCGAAAGCTTGAATCATGAACAACGGAATTTGTGGATTGACATGCTTCCTTCATCGTTCGTTATTCATCGGGCTTTGTCCTTAATTGTTTTGGCGGTGAACGCATTTGTGCTTATTCGGGCATTTGATCAAGAAAACAAAGCGATTCGAAAAAACGCTCAATTGGCTGGGATTCTTGTTTTAGCAGAAATTGCTGTAGGCTTTTCTTTTATGCTGTTTGATATGCCTAAGTTTTTACAACCTACCCATTTAATGCTTGCTTGTTTCTTATTTGCTGTTCAAACAAAACTCTTCTTTGTAATCAATCGAAAATAAAGAAACCCAAAGGAATTACTTCCATTGAAATGTTTGAATAAGATGTTCAATATCGCTTCGAATAAAGGATGTTACCGGTTCGAGCGAATCGGCATTCGGAGCTGCATAAAAATACAATGACCCTCTCAAGAAGTGAGA
>JBIPLZ010000256.1:0-3805 GCA_044369395.1 Flavobacteriales bacterium
TTGTAAGGTTAATCACATTTGAAAATGCGTCTACACAACCTGTTTTTGAAATTCTAGCTCGTAATTGGTAAGTTCCTTGAGTGAGATTTAAACTCAAAGTATTTGCTGTTGCTGCACTAATATCGGCAAATACGCCTGCACCAATAGCCGATTGCCAGTTAATATTTGTTCCGTTTCCTCCAGTGTAGGTATAAGAATTACTTGTTCCAGCATTTCCTGTTGTTGGACCAGAAATGGTTCCTGCAACTGTAGGGACCGTACAAGCAGAAACAGTTTCAATGGTAATGTCATCTATATATAAGTCGTATTTATCTAAATCACTAAATACTCGAAAACCAATGTATTGAATTCCAGATGTTGCAGCAACAATATTGGTTGAAATACCTTCTGCATAAGTTGTGTTGATGATATTTGAGTTAGAGAAAATCGCAGCTGAAGTCATTCCAGCGGCAGAGGCTGATGCCCCCCATTTTACTTCTAACTTTTCTGCATAGGTTGCAGAACGCGCTCTGTACCAAAAACGTACTCTGTAATTTTGACCAGCTACTAAATTCAATGGCGGTGTAAAAATCCAATCGTTACCTGCCAACGTAGTATTGTATGAATACGCAATATTGTTAGGGGTAGAACGCGCTGAAGTTGAACCTACAAACCAAGTATTAGCGTCGGCATTTACGTTTTGAGTTGTCCATCCGCAAGGCAATGATGAAGAAGCATCGAAGTTTTGCGTATATGGGAACGAATTAATTGTCGGGTTGTTGATTGTTACTTGAACTGCAGTAGAAGGAGTTGTAGATCCACATGTTACTAAGCATCTAAACCAAGTAGCTGTTGAAACAGATGCAGTTGCTGATTGGCCTGTTTGCCCTGAAATATTTGTCCAAGTTGTATTATCAGGAGATGATTGCCACTGATAGGTTTGGCCAGTTCCAAATGTAGCTCCATTTAATGATAGACTTACTGTTCCAGAGCCGCATACTGCATTAGGTGAAGCAATTGCTGTTGCTAAAACTGGCGGATTTACACAAGGTTGAGGATTAGCTAATTGCAAAGCAGCAAATGCATTAACTCTACCATGACCTAAATCTGAACTCCAAGTTCCATTTGGTTGATTGGCGACACCTGCTGTGTATGTGTAACCTCCAACCTTATCGCAACTAGATTCAATAATTTGACGGGCTTGGGTTACATTTAAACCGGGGTTTATAGATAAGATTAAAGCCATAACTCCTGCAGCATTCGGGCAAGCAGAAGAAGTACCATTAAATGTCGCTGTATAATCACCAGTGCTATAACCTGCAGCACCTGAAATGTCTGAAGTGTAGATTTTAACACCTGGAGCAGCTATGTCAGCATTTGTTCCAAAGTTTGAACCCCAGAAGGTTTCTCCATCACATGAAGTTGGGCTTTTTCTTTGATTACACATACTCATTGCCACAACAGAAATTACATTTTGCAATGTTGCAGGATAGCTAACCGCACCGTTGTTATTTCCAGCAGCAAACAAAACGGGAGCACCTAAGCCACCACGACCTTGAGTTGTTGCTCTTGTTATTGGATCGTTAATCAAGGCTGATGAGCTACCACCACCCCAAGAGTTGCTCAACACGTCAGCACCCCCTTGGTTCCAAGCCCAATCGAGACTTGTTCCAATTTGAGCATTGGTTGTTACCCAGTTAGCTCCCGAGGAATAGGCAATTCTGATAGGAATAATCTTAGCACCATAAGCAACACCTGCTATACCTAAATTGTTGTTTCCAACAGCCGCAACGATACCAGCACAAGCAGTTCCATGTGCATCGTTTCCTGAAGGAGCACCAGCACTACCTAAACCTGTTCCATCAAATCCAGGTAACATATTTCCAACTAAATCTGGGTGAACCAAATCAACACCCTCATCAATAATAGCAACTTTAATATTGGTACCTGTAGAAATTCCCCAAGCATTGAATACTCTCATATCCGCTCCTGGTGTTCCGTTATTTTGAATGGCTGAACCAGTATTATTTAAAGACCATTGATTTGCTAGGAATGTATCGTTTGTATTGAAGCGATTCATCAAACGTAGGAAGTCAACTTCCGCCCAAGCAAATTGTCCTGTTTCAGCAAGTTGATTCGCTAAATCAAGCGGATTGATTGAGTTTTTAGGTACTTGAACAAAATAAACCAATGGGTCGTATATGTTTTTTTCAAGCACTTTTAATCCGTTTTTACGAATCACGGCATCCAGTTTTGCATAATCACCAATAGATTTAAGCTTAACAGCGATTCGGTTGGTAATACCTTGCAATGTTCCGTCTTCATACTTTAAAAAGGCATGAGCATAAACCACAGATGGCTGCTTCTCTAATCTATTTAAAATGGCGTTGTAGTCATCCGAAGACAAGGCTTTTGTTAACTCAGCCAACACCGCATTTTTAGGGGAAGGCAACACCATCGTTTTGGTAATTTTCTTCAACAATGGTTCTTGCTGAAGCGCTTTCTGGATGGCTTCAAAAGAGGCTTTTTCATCGAATTTAATCAGCATTTTACTGTCTGATAATTCAAAGTACTCTCTTCCATCGGGAGAGTTAGCGTAAATTTTACTGGATTGAGAATAAGCCGATTGAGTCGAAAATCCTATCGATACAATTGCTAAAAAAATCCAAACAAGGCCTTTAATGCGAGTTGTGTTAATGTGCTTCATAAGTTGTTTGAGTTGGTGGTTGATGTCTTCAATCTGCTAAAGTAGTTTATAAAATTTCACATCCAAATTCAAAATAATCGAAATGATAATTCAGAAAAAAATGGTTCGGAAGCCATAGATTATTTACTCCGAAAAGTCTCCGAAATGAAGCGATCGATGAGCCAGAGCAGATGGTTATCTATAAAATTATAGTTTTGACTATAAGTAGATTATTAAAGGGATTTGGTTTTTAATATCGGTAGGCTTTTGAAAGGATTTTGTCCACTTTGCCAAGGCGATTTATCAAATAATTGATAATGAAATAGATTGAGATTTTTTTTGTATTTAAGTTGTATACAAATAAAAAAGCGATTACGAAGATTTGCTTTCGTAATCGCTTGAAATTTAGTGTGGTCCTGCAGGGACAAGAACCTACTTAACTATTCGCATAAAAAAACATCTTGAAAGCCCATGTATTATTGAATATTCTTTATTGTTATCAATGCTTTTAGATGATTGCTCAAATTAGGGCAAATAAGACGAAATAAGAATAAATTAAGCACATGTTGGGAAAATGTTGGGAAAGGTTATATATTTGAACTCTCAGTAAAACCTCAACATTCATGGCATCAATTAAATTTAGAACCTCTGGAAAAGGAAAGAAGAATGCATCTGTCTACATTCGTTTTTCAAATGGGAAAGATTGCAACATTGAGCTTAAGTCTGGAATCATCATTCCAAATTCCGACTGGATGGCCAATGGTAAAGCTCGACAGTTAGAAGCTTTTACAGATAAACTTAATTTTCAAAATAAGTTGAATGAGCTTGAGAGCAAAGTTTCTCATGAATTAACAAAGACAAGACAATACACTAAGGACTGGTTGCAATCTATAATTGATGAATTCAATGGAAAGCAGAAAGTCGAAAGCATTCCCACATTAATTGAGTTGATTGATCAGTATTGCATCCACATTGCAAACTCTGTCAATGTAACCAGACAGAGCTCCACATCAAAAACATATCAAGTTGCAAAGATGCGATTGCTCAATTTCCAAAAGTTCACCGGAGTTGAATATCGCATTAATGATATTGGCATCCAGTTCAAAAATGACTTTATCGCATGGGCGAGAAATGTAGAAA
>JBIPLZ010000257.1:0-3788 GCA_044369395.1 Flavobacteriales bacterium
AAGGAAGAAAGTCTATTATCAGGATTTCTAGAGCCCACCAATGAACCTTATGCAATTGCAAAAATTGCTGGAATAAAGCTGTGTGAGAGTTTCAAAAGGCAATATGGTTGCAATTATATTGCAGCAATGCCAACGAATCTCTATGGTCCAAACGACAATTACGATTTACAAAATTCACATGTTTTACCAGCCTTGATTCGGAAGATGCATCAAGCGAAAATGAATCAGGATAAGCAGGTTGAAATATGGGGAACAGGATCACCAATGCGCGAATTTTTGCATGTGGATGACTTGGCCGATGCATGTGTTTTTCTCCTAGAAAATTATTCGGATGAATTGTTTGTGAATGTTGGATTTGGTTCCGATATAAGTATTGCTGACTTGGCTTTATTAGTGAAGAAGATTGTTGGGTTTGAAGGAGAATTACAATTCGACACAAGCAAACCCGATGGAACTCCAAAGAAATTGATGGATAGTTCTAGGCTCAGAGCTATGGGCTGGTTTCCTAAAATTGATCTAGAAAGAGGAATTACAGAAACCTACAACCATGTCAAACACCTATTATAAGCAATACAATTCTATGTTCTTCTTAAAAAAGATTTAGATTTGCTGCAAAGCATGCTTGTTATTTTACGAATGATTCTTGGGAAAACCCTTACATCTAGAAGCAAATCAAAAATATAAATTACCGCAAATGAGCTCAGGGAATTGGACTGAAGTTATAACTTCTAAAAGAGATCTTTTTGATTTAAGATTTGGTGAATTATGGAGATACCGCGACTTAATTAAAATGTTTGTTAGAAGAGATATAGTTTCTGTTTATAAGCAAACTGTTCTTGGTCCGCTCTGGTTTTTTATAAGTCCATTAATGACGGTACTTTTATTCACTTTCATTTTTAGTAAAATTGCGCACATAGATACAGATGGCATTCCGGCACCTATTTTTTATTTAACAGGTACCACCCTTTGGAATTATTTTCAGCAATGTTTCCTTTCCTCATCCAACACGTTTCTTGCGAATGAAGGGATTTTCGGGAAGGTGTATTTTCCCCGACTTATTTCACCGATATCAACAATCATCTCTAATCTTATTAAGTTTTTCATACAGATTTTGGTTTTAATCATTATGATAGCGTATTATGTTATCGTTGAGGACTATGACCTAAAATTACATTCTACGCTGTTACTTTTTCCATACTTGGTTTTTTTGATGGCAGGTATTTCTTTAGGTATTGGTTTGTTAACTTCTGCAGCTACATCCAAATATAGAGATTTACAAATGTTTATTGGTTTTGGTATTGGACTGCTTATGTATGCAACACCCATCATTTACCCAATTTCTCAAGTACCCGAAAACTACAGAGCATTATTGATGCTTAATCCAATAGCTCCAATCATTGAAACATTCCGTTACAGTATATTTGGAATGGGTGAATTTTCTTTTTCTTCACTTGCATACAGTACTATTGTAATGATTGTTGTTCTATTTTCCGGGATAGTAATCTTCAATCAAGTTGAGAAATCCTTTATGGATACAATTTAAATTTAGAAACAGGTAAAAATTTCCATTAAATTCTTAGAAAAGATCATGGTTATTAAGGTTGAAAATGTATCTAAAGTTTATCGTTTGGGAAACCTTAACGCATCTTCGATGCGAGATGATTTATCTAGGACATGGGCAAAAATGCTTGGAAAAGAAGATCCTACATATTCTCAAGCGCAGTTAAATGACCGTACTCAAAAAAGCACTTCCGATTATGTTTGGGCATTAAAAGACATCAATTTTGATGTAGCTCAAGGTGATATTATAGGCATTATTGGAAGGAATGGAGCTGGGAAAAGTACATTATTAAAGATATTATCGAAGATTACAAGCCCAACTACTGGTTCTATAAAAGTAAAAGGTAGAATTGCCAGTCTTCTTGAAGTTGGAACAGGATTTCATCCCGATTTAACGGGGAAAGAAAACATGTATTTGAATGGGCATATTCTTGGAATGACCAAGCGAGAAATCGATAATAAATTTGATGAGATAGTAGATTTTTCTGGAGTTGAGAAATACTTAGACACTCCTGTAAAACGCTATAGTAGCGGAATGCGTGTTCGACTTGCATTTGCTGTGGCTGCTCACTTAGAACCGGAGATATTAATTATCGATGAGGTGCTCGCTGTTGGGGATGCCGACTTTCAAGCAAAATGTCTTGGAAAGATGAATGATGTGAGTAAAAATGAAGGGCGCACGATTTTATTTGTTAGTCACAACATGGCTGCTGTAGAAACTCTTTGCTCTCAGGCTATTTTAATGGAAAATGGCCGCATTGTTGCTCGAGATACAACACAGAAAATCACCAATATGTATTTCAATCCAACGACAGAAATACAAAGTGGGTTTTCGAATTTCGATAGTAGAATTTCATCCATTACATTAAATAATGGAAGTTTGATTTCTGCTGAGGACAACATCGAATTAAATATAAAAATTGACTGCAAACGAAAGATCGAAAGACCACATGTGCAGATAACTATTATTTCGAATAACCAAATAATTGCAGATACGGCAACATTATTAACTGGATTCCAGCCCGATGAATTTAATGAAGGAGAAAACACAATCGATTGTGTTTTTAGACCTAAATTACTTTTACCCGAACGCCCATATTTTATTCGAATTGCAATGCGTGAGGCAGATGGAATTACGCCTATCATCGAATCCCAAGTAATTGCAAAATTTGAAGTAAATTCATTAGGTAGCCAGATTATCAAATCATCAAAATTCATAGGACAAATTGGTGATATGTCTGTTCCGCTTACTTCCTATGAAATTTCCTTTAATAATAAAACCTCTTATAATTGGAATGCACACGTTTAATTCATAGTCATCATGGGAACTATATTAAATTTTGGTAAGTATCTGATTTCAAAAAAATCGAATCAAGCAGCATATGTTCAAATGCGCCATGATTATATAGTGAATAAAAATAATTCGATTGACACGTGTGTTAAAATCAATTCTATACTAAATCCAAAGTTTAAAATACATAAATCGAAGGGTATACTTGGTGAATTAGACGCTCATTCAGTAACTAAAATTTCAAACGCAATAACCGAAAATGGGTATTATATCTTCGATACGCGTTTAGATGAAAAGTCATTGAATTCGATAAAAAGCTTTATGGAAAATGTTCCAGTAGCATATCGTTCACCTAATTCTGGTACAACTTCTCCAAAGAGTGATTCTTACATTAATTGCAAAGAAAACAGCACTCGCTTTGATCTTATACAAACTGATTATTGCAATGAAAATGAAGATATTCTTCGACTTATAACCGATGAAAACTTCCTCCATATTGCGAATGAATACTTAAACACCAAACCCATTTTAGATATTATTGCCATTTGGTGGAATAAAACAATCCCTGAAACTCTCTCGAAAGAAGATAAAGAATTATTGAAAAATACATCTGCGCAAATGTTTCATCACGACATGGACAGATTGAAATTTATAAAGTTCTTTATTTATATCACAGATGTTGATATGGATACTGGACCTCATGTCTACGTTCAAAAAAGTAATTTGAAATCGCCTTCCTATATTTTAAAAGATGGACGTTACAGTGACGAAATGATTTCAGAAAATGCTGGGTCAGATGTAATTAGTATTTGTGGTCCAAAGGGCTCAATTATAGCAGTTGACACGCGTGGTTTGCATAAAGGAATGGAAGTCAATACCAGCGAGCGTCTTCTTTTTCAACTAGAATTCTGCAATTCGCTTTTCGGTAAACCCGAAT
>JBIPLZ010000258.1:0-3779 GCA_044369395.1 Flavobacteriales bacterium
TATTTTCAGAATTATATTGAATTATAAAAACGATTCTGCAATGCGGCGTGTTTCCAAATCCGTTTTCACATATTCTTCGTAGCTGGGTTTGGCTGTCCAAGCAACTGTTTGCATGCAGTGTTCCAATAAATCACTCATTTCTAAAAATCCAATTCGGTCGTTAAGAAATGCCGCAACAGCCACTTCGTTTGCCGCATTTAAAATACACGGCATGGTACCGCCTTTTTTCATGGATTCATAAGCCAAGTCCAAATTGCGGAAGGTTGATCGGTCGGGTTGTTCGAATGTTAGCGAAGGATAGTTTAAAAAATTAAATCTTGGATAATCGGCCTTCAATCGTTTGGGATAGCCCAATGCATATTGAATAGGAAGCTTCATATCGGGAAGTCCCATTTGTGCTTTCATAGAACCATCTTGAAACTGCACAATGCTATGAATAATAGATTGCGGGTGCACAATAACATCAATTTGTTCGGCTTTTAAATTGAATAACCAACGTGCTTCAATAACCTCAAGTCCTTTGTTCATTAAGCTTGCCGAGTCGATGGTGATTTTAGCTCCCATATCCCAATTGGGATGTTTTAATGCTTGAGCTTTGGTTGCAGTTGCCAAAAATTCTCGGTCTTTCCCACGAAAAGGACCACCTGAAGCAGTCAGATAAATTTTTTCAATCGGGTTTTCCCATTCGCCCGCCAAACATTGAAAAATGGCCGAATGCTCCGAATCAACTGGGTAAATATTTACAGCATGTTCTTGGGCTAATGCAGTTACTAATTCGCCTGCTACAACCAACGTTTCTTTATTGGCTAAGGCAATGTGCTTTCCAGCGCGAATTGCTGCTAAAGTTGGCCGTAAACCGGCATATCCAACACAGGCAGTTAAGACCATTTGGGTGCTTTCCTGCTCCATCATTTGGGTAATGGCATCGGCTCCGCAATACACCTTCACAGGTAGATTTTCCAAAGCCAATTTTACCTGATCGTATTTCGCTTCATTTCCAATAACAACCGTTCCAGGAAGAAACTCCGCAGCCTGAGAGATTAATAAGTCGGCATTTTCCTGTGCTGTTAGGCAATCGATTTCAAAAACACCTGGATTTCCCCGAACAACGTCGAGTGCTTGTGTGCCAATAGAACCTGTAGAACCGAGAATACTGATGTGCTTTTTCACTGTGTAATTTAATTCACGAAGAACGGAAAAAAAATCAGTGGCTTTATAAATTCACAAGCATTTCTCATCTCATTGAGCCGACAATGTATAATAAACTCCGCTTATTTCCGTTTGTCATCCGCTGTAATTTTTATCCAATATTGATTTCTTCCTTTTAAACGAAATTCAGATTAAACCAATTTCCTAAATCCGCATCTTCGCATTCGAAAATAAAAACCATGACCAATACCATTCGTTGTCTTTTTTTGTTCTTTCTATTCATTAGTTTTATTCCACTCTCGTCGCAGAATTTAACTGTTAGTGGCTCACTTACCGATAGCAAATCGGGAGAGCAATTGGTAGGTGCATTAGTTACTGTGAAGGAATTGCCAGGCACAGGTGTCGCTGCCAATGGGTATGGTTTTTATTCCTTGCAACTCAAACCCGGTACATACACTTTAGTGTTCAGTTATATTGGTTATGAATCGCGCAATGAGACGGTGATTTTAAGTGATAAAAATGTGAGTAAAAACATTGCCTTGGTTCAAGTTGCTCGCGATATGAAAATGGTTGAAATTAAGGGCGAACGCCCCGATGAAAACCTGACGCGTGTTCAAATGGGTGTAGAGAAATTATCACCACGCGAAATCAAAACCATTCCTGTTTTATTTGGAGAACAGGATGTACTTAAAACATTGCAATTATTACCTGGTGTAAAAGGCGCAGGCGAAGGAAATGCAGGATTTTATGTACGTGGAGGAGCAGCCGATCAGAATTTAATTTTATTGGATGAAGCTCCTGTATATAATGCATCCCATTTATTAGGTTTTTTCTCTGTTTTTAATTCCGATGCCATAAAAGATGTAACGCTTTATAAAGGCGCAATGCCAGCCGAATTTGGTGGTCGACTTGCATCCGTTTTAGATGTGAAAATGAATGATGGAAATCAAAAACGTTTCAATGCTTTGGGTGGTATTGGATTAATTTCTTCTCGCTTAACTATTGAAGCGCCCGTTGTAAAAGATAAGAGTTCCTTTATTGTTTCTGGCCGACGCACTTATGCAGATATGTTCTTGAAACTATCCAATGACGATGATCTCAAAAAGTCACAATTGTATTTCTATGATTTAAATGCCAAGTTCAATTATAAAATCAATGATAAAAACCGCATTTATGTGAGTGGATATTTTGGTCGCGATAATTTTGGATTTTCAGATATATTTAAATTCAGTTGGGGTAATGCTACAGCAACAGCGCGTTGGAATCATTTATTTTCCGATAAATTATTTTCCAATACTTCGGCAATTTATAGCAATTACGATTATCAAATTTCGGTTACCGCTGGCGAAGATGAAGTGAATATTTCATCCACGATTCGCGACATTAACCTCAAACAAGATTACCAGTATTTTGTGGACAACCGCCATACTTTGAAGTTTGGATGGAATTCTATTTACCACACATTTCTTCCTGGAAAGATTGATGCGAGTGGAGCATTCAGTAATGTCGTTTCGAATGAAAACCGCTATGCTTGGGAAAATGCGGCCTATTTAAACGATGAATGGAAAGTGAATAGTTTGCTAACGTTAAGTTATGGCTTGCGATTGAGTGAATTTAGTTATCTCGGTCCAGGTACTATTTACACATACACTGATGAAGGCGAAATTGCTACCGAACGCTATGCGAAGAAAGGCGAATTTGTAAAAAACTACTTCAATGCGGAACCTCGTTTGAGCGCCAATTATCACCTCAATGAAAAACAAAGCATCAAAGGGGCATATGCGCGCACAGTTCAGAACTTACATTTGCTTTCCAATACCACTTCTGGAAATCCAACCGATATCTGGGTGCCGAGTTCAAACAATGTTAGTCCAGAGCTCTGCGATCAGTATTCGATGGGCTATTTCCGGAATCTGAAACAGAATACATATGAGTTTTCGGCAGAAACCTATTACAAGTGGATGCAGAATCAAATTGATTATCGTAATGGTGCTCAACTCGTATTTAATCAGCAGGTAGAGGGTGAATTAGTTTATGGCGTTGGAAGGGCTTACGGGTTGGAATTTTTAATCCGTAAAAAAACTGGAAAATTCACTGGGTGGATTGGCTACACGCTTTCTCGCACAGAACGGAAATTCGATGAAATCAATGAGGGGAAATACTTTGCTGCTCGACAAGATCGTACGCACGACATTTCGATTGTGGCGATGTATAGCGTAACAAAGAAACTTTCGCTTTCGGCCAATTGGGTGTATTATACAGGAAATGCTATAACGTTTCCAAGCGGTAAATACCAAGTAGATGGTCAAACCGTAAACTATTACACCGAACGCAATGGTTACCGAATGCCAGCTTATCATCGCCTCGATTTAGGTTTGACCTGGTACCGCAAGAGCACCGAAACCTATGAATCGAATTGGAACTTTAGTATTTACAATGCTTATGCGCGAAGAAATGCCTACACCATTAGCTTTCGCGACAGTGAAACCAATCCAGGAACGACTGAAGCCGTAAAACTTTCATTATTCAGAATGGTTCCTTCAATCACCTATAATTTCCATTTCAAATGATTCTTACTAGACATATAATTCCCTCTTACTTGCTATTAGTATTGCTATTCAGCAGCTGCG
>JBIPLZ010000259.1:0-3774 GCA_044369395.1 Flavobacteriales bacterium
CAATAGCCTCATCAACTTGGTAATCATTTTCACGAAGCCATTTGATGAGGTTTTTTCGCATTACGCCGGGCAAAATACCTTCGGAGATTGGAGGTGTTAAAATTCGTTTGTTAGGTAAAACCAAAAAGAGATTGGAATTGGAAGATTCGCAAATTCGACCATGTTCGTTTAAAATGATTGAATCGTCCCAATTGTTTTCACGCGCATAACGCGCAGCCAAAACATACAACAATCCGTTCGAAGACTTTATTCCAGACAAACTATTGATTGGTTTTCTAATTTCGGAATACAAACCCAAACGCACACCCTTTTCATTTTTGATAAGTAAAGGATTAATAGCTTCGGCAGTAATTAGATAGCTGCAATTGTCGCTCGATGGTTTATAAAATCCTCCCGCATCGCGAAAAACAGTCAACCTAATTCGTGCATCTACCAATTCATTTTGTTTGCATAATTCGAGCATCAAATCACAAATCTGCAAAGGATTAAAAAACGTTGTATCAAGCCCAAGAGTGAACATGCCGCTTACTAAACGCTCCAGATGGTCGTCAATATAGATTAAGGATCCATCTTGAAACCGAACACTTTCAAAAAGTCCATCTCCGAATAAAAAACTACGGTTTTCTGGCCCCATATTCAATGCGTCTTTTTCAAGAAATTGGCCGTTAAAACAAATGATTGGACTCATTTCGGCAAACAGTTTAGAAGTTGATCTAATGAAGGATTCGCTGGCAATTGAAATCCTTTTACTCCTGCGCCTTCGGACGCTTGAACATCACGCAATTTATCACCAATCATAAAGCAATGCTCGGGATCCAACTGAAATCGGGCAATAGCTTTTTCGATTAACAAACTTTTGGGTTTTCGGCAAAGGCATTCACCAAAATCGGGATGATGCGGACAATAATAGATTTCGTCAAAATAAATACCATGACCCGCAAGTTCTTCTTTTAAAAATGCATGACAAGCTTCAACTAAATCGTGGTTATACAGTCCTTTGGCAATTCCAGCCTGATTGGTAATGATGATAATTTTGTACCCTCGTCGTTTCACTTCGAAAAGAAATGGAATAAGTTCAGGCAAAATCTCAAACTCTTCATAACGAAGAATGTAGTCGCCAAGTTCTTTGTTAACGATACCATCACGATCTAAAAACACCGCTTTATTCATAACCTAAAAAATGCTTAGAATGTGTTGAATAAAATCCTGTGCAGTTGACGGACTCAAAATCAGCGTGAATAGCATTCCATAAAAACCACCCCACAAATGCGCATCGTGATTGATGTTATCGGATTGACGATTGCCCATATACATACTATAAGCAACATACAAAGCAGCCCAGAGTATAGCAGGTAAAGGCAAAATGCCATACAAGTATATTTTCATAAAAGGCCCGAAAACAACACTCGAGAACATCACCGCTGACACAGCTCCGGAAGCACCAACAGCGTTATACCAATGGTCGTCTTTGTGTTTTTGAAAGGTACTAATCGATGAAATGATTACCGCTCCAAAATAAAGAACGAGGTAAATGATTGGGGAATTTTCTCCGAAACGAAAGGCTAAATTCATCTCCACGAATTGCCCGAATGAATATAAAACAAGCATATTCACAATAAGATGCATCCAATCGGCATGGAGAAAAGCATGTGATATAAAACGATACCATTGATTACGATGCTTAATCATGTATGCATTAAATTGATAACGCGCCATCAATTCCGGACGATTAAACGTTAGAATTGAAATGACTGAAGTGACCAGAATAATGGGCAGTGTTAGATGAATCATGTTGCAAAGATAATTAGCTATTGACGCTAATTTTAATCAGGAAATCGATTTATCAAAAAATTAAAATTGGTTCACTCTAAATATGATTGCCTTTAAATGAGCAATAGTTTAAGGTTTAGCGCCTAAGCGAGTTAATCCTGTCCGGGCATCTTCGAATCGTGCATTGATTGATAAAGTTTTACGATACTCTGAAATTGCGCCTGCTTTATCACCCTTCTTTTCTTTACAAACACCTTGCATGTATACAGCCGCCGGATAATTTCCGTTAACGATCGCTGCTTTTTCAAAGAAAGGCAAAGCACTTGTAGGATCCGACTTAAATTCAACATGAATAAAACCCATGTTATAATATGCATTGGCAAACGCTTTATCGATGCTCACCAACTCCTCATAGGTTTCCATGGCTTTGTCGAGCTGTCCTGTTTCCTGATAAAACATCCCCAAGTTGTAACGAGTAAGTGAATTCTTAGGATCGAGACGTAATGCAGATTGATAATAATCTATAGCTCTTGGATTTCGCGCACTCGCGTATATCAAACCAATTTGTTCGAACGCAAGTACATTCTTTGGATCTTGTTCGATGGTGGTCATAAAACTCGAAACAGCCAAACTTGTGTCGCCCGATTCTTTGTAAATAACCCCTTTGAGATAATATGCTTTGGGATTTGACTTATCAATTTTAAGGACTTCGTTTATTTCATTGATTGCCTCTTGCCTCATTTCTACATACAGAAAAAGTTCCGCAAGTTTCATGTGAGCATCCTTGTTTGATACATCCAGTTTAATAGCTCGTTCTAATGCTTGACGTGTATACCGAGTTTGGTTCGTCATTAAATAAACATCAGCCAGCGTAATGAAATAATTAGATTTGCTTGAATCGAGCGAAATTAATCGCTTCATATCATGCAAGGCGGAATCAGGCCTGTTATGCGAAATGTATAACTTGGCGCGCGCATGAAGTGCGTCAGTATTATTCGAATCTTTAGATAGTGCTGCCTGTATACCTGCAGATGATGTAAGATCTAGTTGCACAGCTTCCTTGCATGAATAAAAACACATCATGCATAAAGCCAAACTGAATAAAATAAAGGGAACCCGCATATAAAATCAAGGTGAATTTCAGCGGGGAAATTACCTAAAATAAACTTCCCCCAAATTGCGATTTTGAGGGAAGTTTAAATTCAAATAATAAATTAAGCCTTTTCTAAACTTGGAGCTGTTTCTCCAGCAATGGCTACTCGGATTCGTGCATCAATCTCTTCCATCAATTCAGGATTATCTCCCAAAAGTGTTTTAACTGAATCGCGGCCTTGGCCCAACTTAGTGTCTTCGTAACTAAACCAAGATCCACTCTTTTTAATGATGTTGTTATCTACACCCAAATCGATGATTTCCCCAACACGTGAAACTCCTTCTCCATATATAATGTCAAACTCTGCAGTTCGGAACGGTGGTGCCACTTTATTTTTTACCACTTTCACACGCGTTCTATTTCCTACGACAGTTTCTCCGTCTTTAATTTGACCAATTCGACGGATATCTAGTCGAATTGAGGCGTAAAACTTCAAAGCATTACCTCCAGTAGTTGTTTCTGGATTACCAAACATCACCCCAATTTTCTCACGTAACTGATTGATAAATATGCATGTACTTCCAGTTCTGGAAATGTTTGCTGTGAGTTTACGAAGTGCTTGAGACATCAATCTAGCATGTAATCCCATCTTGGAATCACCCATTTCTCCTTCAATTTCGCTCTTGGGAGTTAAGGCAGCTACGGAGTCAATTACGATGATATCGATAGCACCAGAACGGATTAAATTATCAGCAATTTCTAAGGCTTGTTCGCCATTATCGGGTTGCGAAATCAAAAGATTTTCAACATCTACACCCAACCTTTCAGCGTAACTGCGATCAAATGCATGTTCTGCATCGATGATTGCAGCAATACCTCCAGCACGCTGAGACTCAGCAATAGCGTGGATT
>JBIPLZ010000260.1:0-3768 GCA_044369395.1 Flavobacteriales bacterium
TTCAAGGCGATACGACAAATTTATTAAAAATATAATCTGTTTACCATCTATTCTAGATTTGATGCTATTTTACATCATAATTATCTAGTTAGAAATGTCTTTGTCTTGTTAAATCAATAGAATCAAACGATTTTCAACCTAATAAAAAATGTATTTTCGCAGTCGAATTTTAGTTGTTGAATATGATTATTGACCCAAAAGATGTTTCCGTAGCCCGATTTCACAGCATTCTTTTAGGTGCCGTTGGACCACGACCGATCGCATTTGCAAGTACAATAGATGAAGAAGGAAATCCGAATTTAAGTCCATTTAGTTTTTTCAATGCATTCAGTGCCAATCCTCCAACCTTGGTTTTTTCGCCTGCACGACGCGTTCGTGACAATACAACTAAGCACACGCTCGATAATGTGAAGTTGATTCCCGAAGTGGTTATCAATGTGGTTACGTATGATATGGTTGAGCAAATGTCATTGTCGAGCACCGAATATCCCAAAGGAGTAAACGAATTTGAAAAGGCCGGATTTACTGCCATTGAATCTGAAAAAATTCGACCATTTCGGGTGAAAGAATCTCCTGTTCAGTTTGAATGTAAAGTAACGCAAGTGATCGAACTTGGTGATCAAGGCGGAGCTGGAAATCTGATTATTTGTGAAGTGCTTTTGGCTCATGTAAACGATGCAGTTTTAGATGCCTCCAATGCCATCGATCAACAGAAAATAGATTTGGTAGCGCGCATGGGAGGTAATTGGTATTGCCGTGCACATGGTGAAGCATTATTTGAAATTGAAAAACCACTTACAACACTTGGAATTGGTGTAGACGCTTTGCCTCATTCTATTCGTTATTCGCCCATTTTATCAGGAAATAATCTGGGGCAATTAGGCAATGTAGAACATATTCCAAGCGATGAAAATATTCGTGAGTTTAAAGAATCAGGCGAATACGAAATTCTCCTTAATGCCATCGTAGAAAGTGATTTTGCATCGCACCAATTAGCAAAACAACTCCTTGCAAAAGGTGATGTTCAAACAGCTTGGAAAGTTTTGTTGGCTTCGATTTAGTGTTTTGTAAAAACAAATCCTCGAATAAAAACTACCAGTGCAGCTATAAAACTCATGCTGGCAGGCAAATTCAAATCGCCCCAAAATTTGGGAAAAGGAAGTGACGCTAAATAACATCCTCCCAAAAACAACGATAAGAAAAGGATTGCATTTCCGATGCGCTTTCCAGCATGATTGATTTCTCTTGCGACAGTTTTTAGTCCTTTGTCTTCAACTTGAACTTTTAATTTGTCATTTTTAATTTTATCAACGATTTTTCGGGCATCCGAAGGAAATGAGATGGCCAATGCAGCCAAGTCGGCCAGTGCGGATATCAGTCGACGGCTTTTGAAAATGTTTTTGGGATGTAGATTTTTTCGTACAAGTTTTAAAGCATAAGGTTTTATTATTTCCAAGGAACGAAAATCAGGATCGAGGCTAATGCCCAAGCCTTCGAGCATGGAAACGGTTCTGAGCAAGAGAAATAAATCGGGATTTAATTTGAGATTATGTTTGTTAACCATGTTGCGCCCCCGATTCAACGCAGCATTTAAATCGATGTCTTTTACAGCCTGAGAGCCATATTCATTGATGAACTCAGTCATGTCTTTTTCAAACTCTTTCTTATTCTCGATTTCTTCGCCTTGCAACTTCTCCACATTTTCAACAATTTGGGAAGTATCATCGCGTCCCAAACCAATAATGAACTCAACTAAAGCAAGACGGTCATTTTCGCTCAAACGCCCAACCATTCCAAAATCAAGAATGCCAATTACTTCTCCAGGCAAAACCATCAAATTTCCAGGATGTGGATCGGCATGAAAATCTCCCCATTCAAAAATCTGTTTGAAATAGGCATCAAATCCTTTCTGTGCAATGCGTTTTAAATCGTAGCCTGCTTTCTTGAGTTCATCGGTGCGATTTATTTTTATTCCATCAATAAACTCGAGTGTGATCACTTTTGAATTGCAATATGCGGGATATAATTGCGGGATTTTCACTTCTGAATCTCCTTCAAAAAGTGTGTAAAATTTAAGTATGTGACTTGCTTCTTTTCTGAAATCGAGTTCTTCTAAGATCGATCTTTTGAATGTGGCCAATAAATCTTTGGGGCGCAAAGATGACAACTCTTGCGAACGCATCATCAGCGATGCTATGTCGCTCAAAACAAGCAAATCGGCATTAATAATATCTTCAATTCCAGGTCGCTGAACTTTAACCGCGACAACTTCTCCAGATTTGAGAACTGCTTTGTGGACCTGTGCAATGGAAGCTGAAGCAATAGGAATTTTCTCGATAGACTGAAAAATATCTTCATATGGTTTTTGAAATTCTCTCTCAAGAATAACGATAACTTCTTCGAACGAGAATGCCGGAACAGCGTCTTGCAATTTGGATAACTCGAGCACCAAATCGTCAGGAAGTAAGCCAGGACGGTTGCTTAGTATTTGCCCGAATTTGATGTACGTTGGACCTAATTCTTCCAAAACCAATCGGAAGCGAATCCAACGGTCGATTTTTTTCTGCTGTTCCTCTTCGGGCGATCGTTTCTTTTGGAAAAATCGCATCCATTTTTTGCCACTTAACTGCCAAACAATATCATCAAATCCGTGACGGGCGAGAATGCTTAATAGTGTGCGGTAACGCTTTCCGTTTGAGATCACGCTTGCTCGTTTTCCGATTTTTCTTTTTCTAAAGCTTCAACACGAGCCTTCAATGCATCGAACTCTTCACGCGAAGGAATGCCTGATTTCTCAATCCATTCACGAATCGTTTCTTTGCTATTTTCTTTGAATTCTTGACCCGCCTTCTGAGCATCAGCGCTAAGTTCATCAAATAGTTTTTTTCCTTCTTCGCTTGTCAATTTTCCTTTATCAACTAATTCGTTGAGTGCTTTTTCAACTTTGTCGCGGGTTATGGCAACAACACCTAATCCTTGATAAAATAAGTTTTTGAGTTTCTCTTCCATGGCTTTTAAATACTGTCCAAATCTAAACGAACTAGCCCACATGTTGTTGTAAAAAAGAGAGATTTTAATGAAATTATAAATTCACATGATTTGATTTTGCAACTGTAATTTACGATTCCTAATAAATTCGTCAATTTCCTATCTTGCCAGCATGTTATACAAAGTAATGCACACGTTAATTGGAGCGTGGATGCGTATTCATTTAAGGAGATTATTTATTCGAGGATTGGAGAATGTTCCAACGAAAGGACCAATAATATTAACCTGCAATCATGGCAATGCATTTTTGGATGCGGTTATTGTTGCTGTTACGCTAAAACGCCCGGTTCATTTTCTGACCCGTGCCGATGTTTTCAAAAAGCCTTTTCAGCGTTACATTTTAGGAAAGTTGAAAATGATTCCGGTGTATCGCATGCGCGATGGCATTGATAGTTTAGAGCAAAACACCGAAACATTTGCCTTGTGTTCTAAGATTCTGAAGGAGGGTGGAGCCATCCTCATTTTTTCGGAAGGCAATGCACATCCCGAAAAACGCCTTCGTCCACTAAAAAAGGGGAGTGCACGTATTGCCATTCAAGCAGCCGAAGCCATGGAATGGACGCGAGATTTGAAAATTGTTCCTGTTGGAATTAACTATACCAATCACACGCAATTTAGAACGGAAATCCTTTTGGGTTTTGGATTGCCGATTACCGTTGCCGATTTTCGTCCCGAGATAGAATCCGATTTAGCACGCGGAATCAGAGCTGTCAACCATCA
>JBIPLZ010000262.1:0-3749 GCA_044369395.1 Flavobacteriales bacterium
GATGGAAAATCCTGCGATCCTGATGAAATTAATTCGACCAATGAGCTATCTCCACTTTCGCCTTCAAATCGAATCCAAGCATTTTGTGAGGATCCTTTGATGGGATCCATGAAGATGCGTTCTAAATAATCTCCATCGCGGATTTTCAAGGTTACGTTTCCACAAATTCCACCATTTTTCAAATTCATTAATGCAGTTGAAAAGGAGCTAAATGTTGGATTTACTCCTCCTATAGTAAATGTTCCATTCAGCCCAGTGTACAAGTCTGTGTAAATCGAATAATCATCCGCTGCGAATAGATCGGTTCCTCCGTTAGGCGAATTCAATTGTACTTCCACATAATTGCTCTGATAATCGAGCAATGGAAAACTACCCAAATGCACCGTTATTTGTTGCCCAGATAGCAAATTGCCTGTCCAATTGAACGTATTGAAAACACCATTCACACCCGATTGAATTTGGACTGATGTGAGAGGTACCAAACCAGAATTCACCAATTTGATAGAAAGTGGCAGTTCATCACAATACACCGAATCGGCGGATGGATTGATCAAGGAAGCAATTCCTGCGGAAAGATTAACAGGTGAAAATTCATCGGCACCAATGTCTGGTGTTGTTGCACTGCGCGGTTGACCATCAATATCGGTGGTGATGGAAACTGGAGTTCCGATATTATTGAGATTTGCAGGAAGTAGGTGAAGGTCTTTATTGGAAACATAACCAGGATTTAAACTCACCGAATTGGCTGGAAGATTAAGTGCTGGTAAGCCATTATACAGGTTGTTGTGGCTGTATTGTTCGAGGGCAGATTCTCCTGATAGGTTGTTGAAAATGGTTGCATTGGGGGAAACAGAAAAACTGTTGTTCTGAATCCTGAGGCCAGTGCCGCCGTTTGAAATCTGGGCACCTACAATCTGATTTGCATTGGGCGACTGAACATTGAAACTGTTGTAATAAATATCTGCGAAGCGCGTATCTTGAAGGAAGATTCCGCCCGATCCATCAACGTCTCCAAGGGAACTCACAAAGTTGTTGTGAACCTGCATCCGCGCAGCGTTGGTCGAATAACATGTACTGAATTGTAGTCCGAAACCACCATTTATTGAAATGCGGTTAAAAGTTACTACTGCAGTACTGCAATATGCAATTTGCACTGCCGAAAAACCTTGAGCTCCACAACTATCAATTGAGTTTTTAGTGAAAGTTAAATTGTTGCTATACAAAGTTCTGAACGCCATGTTGGCTGAAAGAAGGAACTTATTTTGTTCGATTAATCCATTGTTAAGTAATGTTGTGCTTCCTCCGTACAATGCAAGTCCCCGGTAGCCACCTCGTATAGTGGAGTTTTTAATTTGGTAGCCCGACATGGTACCTCCAAACTGTACCAAATCTTGGTTTGTAGTTGTGGCTCCGGTCAAAATTCCAGTAATTCTACAGTTTTCAACCCTGAAACCGTTGCTATTGTATGCATAAACAACCGTTCCATAGGTCCCTGAAGATGGTCCAAACAAGGTGAGTCGTTTAATTACCACATTTTGGGTGTTTGATGTTTTGAAGATGTAATTGGTTGTATTGAGGGATGTTGGTAATCCGATTACAACAGAAGAAGAATCGCCATTTTCCGCTTGAAAAGTAATCGTTCTTGTGGCATTGTTACCTGTAATAGCGTTGAATGAAACACGCTCGCTATAGGTTCCTGGGCGAATGTTGAAAGTTACATTGCCAGATATTCCTTGCGCAGTCAAAGCATTAGCGGCATCTGTAATTGTGGCGTAAGTTGGAGTGGTTCCGCCAATAGTATAAGTTCCGTTTAATTGAGCATGGTTGATTTTTGTCATCGAAACCAGACACAATAAGGTGAAGAGAAATTTCATAGTGCAAAAATAGATGAAAGCAAGCTGGCTTATACATCTATGTAGCTCTGTTCATCCTAAAAAAGAGTATTTTTTTAAATTGTTTTTTATTGCATTTAAAATTGACATAATCGCAATGATATTAACTAATTAGGAAAATATTCTATCTGAAAATCTGAATTTAAACGCATATAAATAGGATCGTTTTTTCCACGAACCTGACCTATAAAATTGATATATCCTTCCAAGCGATAAATGAATTTCTTAATCAATCTCCCTTCATTATCAAGCTCTTTATTAAAGTGTTTCTTTGCTGCATTCTCGACACCTGAAACTTTCATATCATAAATCATGGCACGAACACGTTTTAAAAACGACCGATTTACATTTACTTTTTCATTCACCGTAATACCCGTAACAACCATGCGTTGACCCGAATGACGCATTCGAATTTTCTTATCATTCACCTTAAAATGATTGCGTTGAATAATTGAATAAATATCTAAAACGGAATCGTTGTGAATGGGATTGTCAGATGAGAAACTCAAATCATCTGCATATCGAGAATATACCAAGTCGTTGGCTTTCGCGAAATTCTCCAATTCGGCATCCATACCTAAACAGATCAAATTTGAAATGACCGGCGATGTTGGAGAACCTGTTGGCAACTGACCCAGATATGTAGTTAGCAAAGTCAAGGCATTACACATCGGCTCATCAAAACAAAATAGGTCCGACATAAAAACCGATTTAACTCTTGGAGCCGAAATGGAGGGAAAGAAATTGAGCAAATCAATATTGAGTAGATAGCGTTTTCCCGAATGAAGACGAGCATTTTCAACAATATTGGATGCACCTTTTAAATAATGAGGATGAATTACAAATCCAAATACATTGCTTGGTTTGATGCATAAATAATATGCCTGCAGAAAATAATTCAAGCTTTTCTGGACTTTCTTTAGATCTTCAAAAGGTGCTGAAATGTTGCGCTTCCCTCCTCTTTTTTTGGGGATGCTGAAATGTGAATAATCGGGATTATTGATATGATACTCGACTGACCCAAAATTCGATTTCAATAATCGACATAAATCTGCAGGGCTTCTCATCGCTATGAAACACAATGCATTTTTTTCGTGTAATGGAAGATTACGAATAGCTGTAATGTCATTGCTTTTCGCATTATTTAAGGACTTAATAAGTTGTTCCCGATAGGCGGAAGAGAATTTAAGTAGTTCTATTAAGTTCATAATTGTAAAAAAGGGTCGTTGCTAATTATCTATGTTACATTCGTTATTTATGAGAAGCGGAGCGCAGCGAGCATCGCAATAAAAAACGCGAATCAGCTCTCTCCACCTGAACATGGATTGCGGAACACAATCTCAAGGTTTATAAAATAACCTCATAATCTTAAGCAACGCCCTTTTAAATTTTAAAAATGATAATCATCCAATTCTGATAATCGGTTTGATGAAAAAGAAAATTCATTCGGTAATGGAGTAGATTCGTGATAGTGTGAAATTGACGAATCTCTCTTTAACGGAATCATTCCCAATTTACCCGTACTATTTTTAGCAATATGCAATTCTGCAGTATTTTCTGTGCTATGACCAAATTCATCTTCGTTGATATTGTAATATGAGGCACTATACAAAAACAACACTTTATCGGCCTCTTGCTCTATTGCACCACTTTCCCTTAAATCGGATAACATAGGCACTTTTGCCCCTCCCCTGTATTCAACACTTCTACTCAATTGACTACTTGCTAAAAAGCAAACATCAAATTCAGTAGCAATTTTTCGAAGTTCTTGACAGATATAATTAATCTCCAGTTCGCGCGCATAGCGATTGTGAGATTTACATAGATAATGAAGATTATCTAGAATGATTAATTTCA
>JBIPLZ010000261.1:0-3749 GCA_044369395.1 Flavobacteriales bacterium
ATAAATAGCAGGAATAATTCTTCCGATTGATTTCAAAACAGCAATGAATTTAGATAAATACCCTGTAAAATATAGTATTTAAACGAGGAGGGAAATTCATTCATTCAGCATAATTAGGTTTTGAATCTAATTTAAATTCATCCAAATACGATTGCTCAACAGTTAAATATCTTTTAAGCCGCATAATATATTCATCTTCATTCTTCTTGTATTTCGAAATAATATCATCTTCCGATTTTATTGCATCGGAATAGTCTGATAAACATTTCTTGAATTTGCTATCTATCAGTGTATATGCAACTCTCAAATCTGTATTCATCATCATCGATTCGTAAATATCTTTTTTATTAGTTTTCGCATACTTTAAATACCATGCAATGAACAAGTTAAATTCATAGTATGATGAGTAATACCTATAAATACTTTCTAATAAGTTATATCGGATGTTATTTGAAAGCGCATATTTGCTTTTGGCTGCATCTAATGAGGCATTAATGCCATGATAATAGGCCGAAAATTCATCGAGCATTCCAAAAATTCCCAACGAGTTAGATGTCGTATTTGCACCTTTATAAATGTAGTCTCTAAAACGTTGTACTGAATCAATTTCGAAAAAAGAAAAAATGTTCTTATCATGTATTTTAGGCAATAGATTTTTGGGTACTATAGATTCTATCTCACTTGTTCGAAAATACTGTGTTACCCTCACATTTATATGCTTATCGGGTTCAATTAAATATTTTTTACTCTTGATGTGATACTTTTCCTCTGTTAAACCATTTTCTAATAAATTATCCAGTGTATCGTAATTATAGTCATTCATTTTGTGAGTCGATTCATGAACTATCAGATTCCAATTATGGATAAGATAAAATTCTGAAGAATCGCCACACCAATGATTATCTTTATCATCTCCTCTTGTAAATGATGCAGCGCCATCGCTAATTTCTTTGTAACAACCTGGTCCACAGTAAGCCGTTTGAATTAGATGATTGTATTTAGGGATAAACCTATTTATCATTTCAGCAAATCTTTTTTCAGCAAATGCAGTTTTAATTCTTAATTCGGCTCTTTCAATTTCGGCCTGTTTTAATGCCAATTCCACATTTTTTATTTTTTCTAATCTCTCTGCTGTAATAGGCCTATAAACAGAGGTTTTTTTAGCCTTATCAAAATCATAAGAAGTTTTTGATATTGTTGTTTTTGTTATTGGATTGTACATCCAATCGGTCAATTTATTTGTTGGTTCACATAAACGATACTGGATATTTTTATTTAATAAGGCATTCAACCTACTCACGTATATTCCTTTGGAATCGATGTAGTATTTACTTTTAAGAAAATAATTAGCCCAAGTAGAATTTATAGTTGTTCTAAACTCGATTGCATGACCTTTAATTTGGTAAAATCCAGAATCATGATAGACCGTTTTGCCCAAATAGCGTGTAAAGTTGTATCTCGAATTGTCAAGTAACTGTAGAATAAAAATATCTTTTTTACCATTTTCATATTCGTAAGTCTGTTTTATGGAAACGGGTTTATTTGCATAGATTAAATTGCAAATTAAGAGCGAGGTAATCAAAATCTGGATTTTCATAAGCTGAAGGATTTTGAAAGAATACGTAAGTTGTATAGTTCAATTAACCCTTAAACTTTTGAATTATTGCATTCATTTTTCAATTCAATAAATAATTTTATTGGCTTTAAAAATCAATGCACTGAAATGGCAAAATGAATTTTATGGATGTGAAATCAATTTCCGAATGAGCAAACCTAGGCCGAATAGTATTCCAATCATCATGGAAATGGCACCTGCTATTGAAGCGTTCAACCAAACCGCCAAATAATATCCACCAATACAAGAAAGAATTCCAATGATACTTGCCAAAACGAGCAAAAATGGAAGCCGTTTGGCAAATAGCGCAGCGGTAGCTGGTGGTCCAATAAGCAAAGCAATTACCAGCACAGCTCCAACCGATTCGAATGAAACAACCGTTACCATCGACACCATTCCCATTAACACATAATGCCAAAAAGCGACCGAAATTCCTAATGCTGTTGCATACCCTGCATCGAAGGTTGTTATATACAATGCACGATAACTGATTAATAGAACAACAATCAGTGTCAGAAACAATCCACCTGCAATCCACACCTGTCTTGGCCCCAGTGAAAATCCTGCATCGTTTATAATTAAGTCGAAGGGTACGTAGGCAATTTCACCATACAAAACGCATTCTTGATCTAAATCGGTTTGGGCAGCATATGCCGAAACTAGAATAACGCCAACTGCAAATAAAAATGTATACACCAAGCCAATGGCAGCATCGTTTTGAATGCGCATGCGTTTTTGAATCCACTCTATGAGAAGTGTTACAATTAGGCCTGTTGCTGCAGCACCCGGGAGCATGATGATACTTTCGCGTGAACCAGATAGTAAATAAGCCACAACCAATCCCGGTAAAACAGCATGCGAAATCGCATCTCCAAACATGGCCATGCGTCTTAACACCAGAAATGTTCCGGGTATAACACAGCATAAAGCAATTAGACTGGCTGTTAATACTATCCAGAAATCGTTTATTGCCATTGCTTTGGTGGTATTACAGTATTATGAGGATCAATTTTAGGATTCCCCAAAATTTCATCCAGTTGTGCTTCTATTTCTGGAGTTATAACATGTTCCATTGCTTCTGCATCGTCATGCACGTGATCAGAATCGAGATTGAGGTATTGCTGTAAATACAATTCCCACAGGCGATGTAAACGAACGATTCGTCTTGCTTCAATTTCGCCTAAATCCGTCAGTTTCCAGGTTGATAAATGAAACTGGATGAACGCTTTTTTCTGCAGTAATCGAAGTCCTAACTTTAATTGACTTTTTGAAAATGCACGGTAATTAATTAAATCTTCTTCCAAAATGGGCTTGCTCGACTCCCCTGTTTTTTCGGCAATCTGGTAGAATAATTTGAGGATATTTTCTTCCAATGTTTTATTCGTGTTTTTTCTACGTTCAAACCATTGAGCTAAGATGCCACGATTGGGAGCAAAAACCATCGATATAGCAGCAATAAACGTTGCAGCAACCACGATCCATGGCCCAGTTGGCATAGCTGGTGCTGAATAGGAAACAAACGCTCCCAAATACCCCGATAACATTCCAAATAACATGGCAAGAAAAAGCATGAAACGAATTGAATGTGTCCACATGCGGGCTGCTAATGCAGGTGTAATTAGTAAAGCCGACATCAATACAACACCAACAGCCTGAATACCAATAGAAACAGCCCAAACAGTTAAAAACGACAAGGTAAATCGCAACCAACGAACTGGAAAACCAATCGAAACAGCGTATTCTTCATCAAACGAAATTGCTGTAAAACCTCTCAAAAAAATGAAGATAAAACTAAGTATTCCTGCGGATGAAAATGCGAATAAGCGAATATCTTCGAGTGTAATGGAAGCTGCTTTCCCAAAAAGAAATTTATCGAGTCCAGCTTGAGATGCATTTCCACTATGTTGTATTGAAGTAAGAAGCACAATTCCAATTCCGAAAAACACAGACAACATCAAGGCAATGGCGGTGTCGGGACGAGTTTGGCGACTCCGTGTTAATCCTTCCATGATGAGCAAACTGAGCATTCCACTGATGATTGCACCTATTAAAAAGTAAAGCGGATTTTTTTCACCGGTGAGCATAAATGCCAAGCAAACACCCGGAAGTACACTGTGCGAAACGGCATCGCCAA
>JBIPLZ010000264.1:0-3745 GCA_044369395.1 Flavobacteriales bacterium
TTATAACAACTGCGCTGATTCCAGGAAAAAAAGCACCATTACTTATCACCGAAGAGATGGTGAAAGCGATGCGATTGGGTTCTGTTATTGTGGATATGGCCGTTGAACAAGGTGGAAATTGTGCAATCAGCGAATTGAATGAAAACGTTGTTAAGCATGGTGTAACTATCATTGGTGAATCAAATCTTCCTTCTTTACTTCCGCTGAATGCAAGTCAGTTATATGCTAAAAACATCAGCACATTATTAGTGCATTTAGCCAATAAAGATTCATTTCTTTGGGAAATGGAAGAAGAGATTACCAAGGGCTCGCTCATCGTTCATCAGGGGAAAGCCGTTCATCCTTCCATCGCCAAATAACAATTCAAAAAGAATTTCAGATTCATACAATTATGGAAACATTACTCGCATTTATTCAAGAAAACATCGACATGATTTACTTCATTGTGCTCTCCATTTTTGTTGGGGTGGAAGTAATTGGTCACGTGCCTACAGTTTTGCATACGCCACTTATGTCGGGAGCGAATGCCATTCACGGTGTTGTAATTGTTGGAGCTATTCACGTTATGTTGAATTTGAAAGCCGACGATTATATCATGTTGACTTTAGGGTTTCTTGCTGTTTTGTTAGGAACGCTTAATGTTGTAGGTGGATTTGTAGTGACCGACCGCATGCTCGAAATGTTTAAGAAAAAGTAAAAAGGGATTTAAGCCATGAACGTATCATTACTCGAAATATGCTATCTGATTGCCTCGTTGACGTTTGTCATTGGTTTGAAGATGATGGGGAATCCCAAAACAGCGCGCAAAGGAAATTTAATTGGAGCCGGTGGTATGACCGCTGCCATCTTAGGAACTATTTTTATTCACGATGGTCAAGTTCCCATGGTGATTTATGTCTTAATCGGATTGTCAATTTTAATTGGAACAATTGCAGGATGGGTTGCTGCCCGTAAAGTTGCGATGACCAAGATGCCTGAATTGGTTTCTTTGTTTAATGGAATGGGAGGAGCATGTGCTGCGTTGATTTCGCTTATTGAATATCCTCATTTAAGTGAACAAACTTCGACCCTAGTTCCTGTTTTGGCGGGGTTGATTATTGGTTCTGTTTCATTTTCAGGAAGTATGATTGCTTTTCTGAAACTCAATGGAACCCTCAATAAAGCAGTGCGCATTCCTTCGTACAATATTGTAAACACGATCATTATGATCATTACCCTTGGTTTAGGAGTTATGATGGTGATTAATCCTGCATTGAATACACCAATGTTCATGTATAGTTTGCTTGTTTTGTCGCTGCTTTATGGGGTTCTTTTTGTTGTTCCAATTGGTGGAGCCGATATGCCCGTTGTAATTTCATTACTGAATTCGTTTACAGGTTTAGCTGCTGCGTTCGGAGGATTTTTGTACGGGAACAAAGCCATGCTAACCGGAGGGATTTTGGTGGGGTCTGCAGGAACACTTTTAACGGTTATCATGTGTAAAGCCATGAATCGCTCATTAAGC
Source organism: Flavobacteriales bacterium (assembly GCA_044369395.1). Lineage (GTDB taxonomy): Bacteria > Bacteroidota > Bacteroidia > M30B66 > M30B66 > CALQRR01. The sequence continues at coordinate 1,505 of JBIPLZ010000264.1, forward strand.
AGCGTAATTTTTGGTGCTTTTGGAGGAAGTTCGGCTGTTGGTGGCACATCTGCAGAAGGAGGAACGGTGAAAGATATTCAGGTTGCAGATTTAGCGGTGTTGATGAATTATTCAAAGAAAGTCATTATCGTTCCGGGTTATGGTTTGGCTGTAGCTCAAGCACAACATATCATCCACGAAATTGAATTGATTCTTGAGTCGCGCGGTGTGGAAGTGAAATACGCCATTCACCCGGTTGCAGGTCGTATGCCAGGCCATATGAATGTGTTATTGGCTGAATCGAGTGTTGATTATGGCAAACTTTCCGAAATGGAAGAAATTAATCCTGAGTTTGCTTCTACCGATGTTGTTTTGGTTGTGGGAGCAAATGATGTGGTAAACCCTGCTGCTAAAACCGATCCTTCAAGTCCAATTTATGGTATGCCTATTTTGGAAGTTGAAAATGCAGCACACATTATAGTAAACAAACGATCGATGAATGCGGGATATGCTGGAATCGACAATCAGCTATTTTACAATCCTAAAACCAGTATGTTGTTTGGGGACGCTAAATCAGTTTTGACGGCTTTAGCAAATGAATTAAAATCGTTGTAATTTTCATTTTATACTCCTTTAGGGTGATACATTGTGTAAAAAATACACTTTAATTTGCATGCAATTAATTTTTGCATGTGATGAATGGAGTAAATGATGTTAATCGGTTGAATGAGGATGAGCATCCTGCATTATTATTAGTTAGTCAACTTCATAAATTACTGAGAAAATTAAATCTGAATTCAGATTTAAGTCAGTTTATGAAATCTTCGGTCTTGGATTTACGCATGTTCGAAGAGATGGGTATAGGTGTGTACATGTTAAATTATGAGACTGCATCTTACTTATATGTAAACGATGTCATGTCGAAGATTTTTGGAATTGATAAGGATGTATTCTTAAAAAGTGATTTGGGGATCTTGGAGCAAACAATTCATCCAGATGATTTAATTCATTTCCTGCAAATCTTAACGAAGTCTGCGGGCCTAGTTTTAAAAATGAGTTTCAAAGAGAAGACGGAATCTAAATTGAAAGTTTTCTATCGCATCAAATTAGCCAATGGCTCTTATTCTTGGTGTATGCAGATGAATCAAGTGATACATCAAACAAACACAGAAAAATTGATTGCTTTTGGAACTGTAATTCTAATGCCTGAAAATCAAGTGATACATAAGGTGGTAGGGTATTTAAGCAGAGGTGATAAAACAATTGAAATTAATTCAAGTGCCTATAATAGCGGAGTTCTCGATTCTCTCACTCGTCGTGAAAAAGAAGTGTTGACTTATGTATCTAAAGGGCATTCATCGCAGGACATTTCCGTTCTTTTGAAATTGAGTGTTCAAACGGTTAAAATTCACCGTAAAAATATTCTTAAAAAATTGGAGGTTAATTCATCGATTCAGGCCATTGCCATGATGGAGTCTATTATTTAAGCAAGATTTTTTATTTCCCAATGTTGCTGAAAATTAACTTCGAAAATCGATTTTTTTTATCGTTGGTTTTTAATCGTGTACTTAATTTTGAGAAGTCGATTAACATAACTAGTGCACTGCATAAAGCAGGAATAAAAGCTGTTTTATAGCGAACAATTCCCCCGCTTATTGGAGTTGTAAATCCAATAATTAGTGCCAAGCAAAGCACAAATGATAAAAGTATCCAGACTTTAGAATCGTTGATCTGATTTTTATCTGGAATGGCAATTGTGCCGATGATTAATAGAATGAGCATTAAATTTTCTAAAGCTGTTAAAGCGATAAAAGGGGAGTTTCCCGTTTCCCAAAGGAATGGTCTGAAAAGACCATTTGCAGCAGCTTCAGGGATTTTCTGAATAAAGCCCAACGTAGTATTCTCCATATTATCGACGAATAAATAATGTTTTGCGTCGCCTAAAATTGCCGCTTTAAGTGCTTCTTCGCGTTTGGCCTGAATGATATCGATGCTGTTTGGTGAAAATCCAATTACAGAACTTCCGATCATTATAATAAAACATAATGCAAGTGCTAATGCATGCGCATGAATTGGTTTTATTGATTGCCGGAAGCCTTGGATAACCATTCCGATTATTGCAGGAATCAGAGCCAATACAATATAGTATTTTGTGATAAGTAAAATCGCAATTAAAGCAACAATAGCAAGAGCATATACAATTTTCCGTTGAAAGATTTTATCTCTATCCAATCCGACATAAAGCAAGAAATACAAAGCCGA
>JBIPLZ010000265.1:0-3716 GCA_044369395.1 Flavobacteriales bacterium
ATTTTATCTATCTCAGATTCAACTTTCAAATGGCACATCCATATTAGGATCAAAAGATGTAGCGCTTATTGACTTTTCACTAAGCGACAATTCCTTCACATTCGAAGCAAACGAAGGTGTTATTAATCAAATTCATTTTGGAGTTGGCTTGACCAAAGAACTCAACGGCACCAATAATCCCAGTTTTACGCCTTCCATATACACCATCGATCACCCTTTGAGTATTTACAAAGGAATGTACTGGACTTGGGCAAGTGGCTACATCTTTTCTATGTTGGATGGAAGGATTGACACGAGTGCTACTCAAAATCAAAATCCTGATTATTCATTTTTCTATCACTCAGGACTTGATACATTGTATTCATCATATAGCATTGCTGGCTTTAATGCTGCAGTAGTAAAAGGACAAAAAACCACAATCGATTTGAAAATTGAGCTGAACGATGTATTCCGAAATGATTCTGATACGATCAATATGAGAGAGGATTATTTCACTCATACTACTGACAATCTTGACCTTGCTAGAAAAGTGATTACCAATCTTGGCAATGCCATTCGAAAGCAATAATTATGAGAACGATTTGGGGGTTCATCTTATTGATATTCGCGTTATCTGCTTGTTCAAAAGATGCTGTTTTGCCCGATCAGGAAACTATCGAATTCCCAACTCCAAAAGGCTTTCCCGAACCTATACTACCATCATATAACAATCTCACAAATGCGAAGATTGCTCTTGGGAAAAAACTCTTTTACGAAACAGTTCTTTCCAAAGACAATTCAATCTCATGCAATTCTTGTCATAAACAATCAATTGCATTTTCCGATGAACCTATCTTAAGTATTGGTGTTAATAATCAAACCGGATTTAGAAATTCACAAGCCTTGTTTAATCTTGCCTGGCGACCGACCTTTTTTCGAGATGGAGGTGTTACAAACTTGGAGCTAACTCCGCTTAATGCAATTACATCGCATGTAGAAATGGATAATCGTATTGATCTTATCGTAAACCGACTAAATAAAATTCCAACATACCAACATATGTTTCGCGTTGCGTTTAACGATACGGCTTCTACGAATGGCGTCCTTCACGCATTTGCCTGTTTTCTTCGAACATTAATTTCAGCCGATTCTCCATTCGATCGATATGTGAATTATGGAGAACTGAATGCATTAAACGCATCTGCTAAACGAGGAAAAGAGTTATTTTTCTCAAACCGAACCGATTGCTCTCAATGTCATTCGGGTTTTAATTTCACGAATAATACGTTTCAATCGAATGCTTCTTCAGAAACGTATCCAGATTCAGGCAGGCAACGCATAACACTATTAGCCCAAGACCGCGGAAAATTCTTAGTTCCATCACTCCGAAATTGTAATTTTACAGCTCCCTACATGCATGATGGTAGCATGGTAAATTTAGACTCTGTTGTGGAGCATTATAACCGTGGTGGCAAAATCTTCGCAGGCAAAAGTCATCTGGTAAGACCACTCAATCTTAGCATGGAAGAGAAAAAAGACCTTGTAGAATTTCTAAGAAGTTTGGGGGATTCTAATTTCATCAACAATGAAGCTTTTCATCCAACCGAAAATTAAATGAAAAAACAATTATTCATTGTCCTTGCATGCGTTGCTTTGTTTGTTTTTGCTTGCAAAAAAGATAAGGATGATGATGTTATAACTGATACGCCTTATCAAACAACGCCGTATTCGATTGAAACACCTCAGGGCTTCCCTGCGATGAATATTCCAGCCGATAATCCGCTTACTGTAGAAGGAGTTGCATTGGGAAGAAGATTATTCTACGATAAAATACTTTCTGGAAACAATATGCAATCCTGTTCTAGTTGCCACAACCAGGCATTATCGTTTACTGATAATGGAACACAATTTAGCACCGGAATTACAGGAGCAATTGGTAATCGTAATGCACAACCACTAATTAACTTAGGGTACAACCTTCATTATTTTTGGGATGGAAGAGGAACAACGCTTGAACAGCAGATTCTTGAGCCTGTTTCCAATCCTATTGAAATGCACCTTTCATGGACAGAAGCAGCAGCAAAACTGAATGCAAATTCAACCTATGTTGACGAATTCAAAAATGCATTTGGCATATCCACAATCGATTCATCCTACGTTGTAAAAGCAATTGCGCAGTTTGTGCGAACCATGATTTCGTATAATTCCAGACTTGATAAGCGTTTACGCAATGAAATTTCGCTAACGTCCTCGGAACTGAATGGCTATGTTATTTATGTTACTGAACGAGGCGATTGTTTCCATTGCCATAACATTGATGCTGGACGTTTAATGACCGACAATCTCTTTCACAACAATGGATTGGACTCTGTTTTTACCGATTTAGGTCGAGGTGCTATTACGGGGAACTCCTTTGACAATGGTAAATTCCTCACTCCTACTTTACGCAATATTGCGCTTACTGCTCCTTATATGCACGATGGTCGTTTCCAAACCTTGGAGGAAGTTGTAGAGCATTACAATTCGGGAGGCAAAGCATCTGCAACAGTCGATCCTTTAATGAAACATGTGGGCACTGGACTTAACTTAAGCACTCAGGAAAAAGCGGACTTGGTGGCATTTCTTAAAACAATGACCGACAGCTCGTTTATTAACGATGCACGCTTTAAAAGTCCGTTTTAATCAAAACGAATAGCTGATTCCAGCCAACACATTGAATCGTTGTGTTGGGTAATTTTTGTAGCGTTCATATCGCACATTGAAAATGTTATTCAGCTGAACAAACATGCCCAATAACTTAGTATAACGATATTCCGCGCCTAAATTCATATCAGCTATTCCCTTTAATTCTCTTGAGATTGTTTCACCATTAATAAAATCACGGTAATACTGCTTGTTGTATGTCAACAAAGCTGCGTTTATCCAGATTTTATCGCGCAAATTGTATTTACCGCCATAAGACATGCGAAGTGTTGGTGTATGCCAAGCTCTCAATTCATTTTCGGGAGTATAACCTAGGAAATCAGCTTTTGCAATGAATCGAATTTTTTCGTGTAACTGCCATGTAATTTCCCCATTCACCTCAAATAGACTAGCATTATCAGTTACATAAGTAAGCTTGTTCAAGTTACCCAAACTGATATCATTCACAAAGAAAACCTGATTTTCGATGCTTGGAGTAAAGGATGCTCGAACATTGAAAGCCATTTTCGAACTCACCGAACCGCGCAATCCAGCATACAAACGGAGTGGACTCCACGTATTTACAGGAAGAATATCCGAAATCAACCAAGGATTATTCTCTGTTAATGTTTTGTAGGTGATACGTTTAAATCGACTGTCTGTTCCTGCATTTAAGATGATGATGTTTTCATACAGATGCAAATCGAAGTCAACTTCAGGCATGAAAAGAAATCCATTAGCAGTATCGGAAGTTGCATACATATTAATAGCTGCTTTCAATCGCCACTTGGGTTGAGAGAAGGTAATTTGGGGACGCAGATTAAAGATGGTCATGTTGTTCGACCAATCCGCGTTTTGGTTTTTGTAAATATCCAATCCACCTTTCACATTGAAGTCGTATGTTTTAAAATAAAACGAAACATCACCAGCAACTTTAAACGCATTCTCCTGTGCTTTAAACTTGTCGGAATAATTGTAATAATTCAAATCTACTTTATACTTCGTAGCATGACTATCCACCGGAAAATTATCGCTGATGGATGCATTAATATTTA
>JBIPLZ010000266.1:0-3710 GCA_044369395.1 Flavobacteriales bacterium
ATTGATGCGAACTTATATAAGCGAAGCTATTGCACAAGGTGCTGCAGTACCTTATTTCGCTTTCCAGATGGGGCAATTAAAAGAAGCGATCATTGATACAAGTAACGGTGGTGCAAATGCTGCAGCTGCAATTGCAGAGGCGCGTCCTGCTGCTGAACTTTTCTACAAAGATTACAATATCGGGACCGATAAGAAACTGCTTGAAGCAATGCTAAGTATGTATGCTGAGAGCATTCCGAAAGAGATGCAGCCTCCAATTTTGGATTCAATTAGTAAGAAATTTAACAACAATTACAAAGCATTTGTTGAGGATGTTTATGCTCGTTCAATTTTCGCTTCGGCCGATAAGTTTTTTGCATTCCTTGATAAACCAAATGTTGCATTATTAGAAAATGATCCTGCAATGGAAGTATGCGGTAGTTTCATTCAACATTTCACGAGTAACTACCGACCTAAAATTGACGAAATTCAGTCTCGTATTGCGAAAGGAAATCGTGCTTTTGTTGCCGGTTTGCGTGAAATGATGCCGGAGAAAAAATTCTATCCGAATGCAAACTCAACCATGCGACTAACTTATGGTCAAGTAAAAGATTATGATCCTCGCGATGGTGTTGAATACAATGAGTACACAACGCTTAAAGGAGTTGTTGAAAAAGAAGATGCGTCGAATCCAGAATTTTTTGTTCCTGCTGGATTGAAAGAACTTTACAAGAAAAAAGACTACGGGATTTATGGAGAGAAAGACGAGCTTCATACTTGCTTCATCTCTACGAACGATATTACAGGAGGAAATTCTGGAAGTCCAGTAATTAATGGCAAAGGTGAATTGGTTGGATGTGCTTTTGATGGTAATTGGGAAGCAATGAGCGGCGATATTTTCTTTGAAGATCAAGTTCAACGTACCATTTCTGCTGATATTCGTTATATCCTTTTCCTAATTGATAAATTAGGTGGAGCTGGTAATATTGTGGATGAGATGCAATTGATGAAAAAAGGAAAAATTGTGAAAAGATAATTTTCACTAAACTTTTGAAAAAAGCGGGATAGAGAAATTTATCCCGCTTTTTTATTTCCCTTATGTTTCTTTTGTCAACTCTGGATATTTCATTTTCAAGGCAAGTAACTTCTCGACAATCGCGGAAGCAATGAGATAATCCTTGTACCAATTTTGGTCGGATGGAACAATTGTCCAAGGCGCTGCTTTATCACACGATTTGAAAATATCTTCAAATGCGATTTGATATTTATCCCACAGTTTAGATTCTTCAATATCGGATTCTTTGTATTTCCAACGTTTTTCAGGAATCGATAATCGTTCATTAAAACGAATTGCTTGCTCCTCTTTTGAAATATGCAGGTAAAATTTTAGCAAATGGGTACCTGAATCTTGAATCAGCAATTCCCAAGCATTAATATGTTCGTACCTCCGTTTAATTTCATCTTTCCCAATACGATCATGAACTCTGGGGACAAGAACATCCTCATAATGTGAGCGGTTAAATATCTGAATCATTCCTTTTTCAGGTGCATGCTGATGGATTCTCCAAAGAAAATCGTGCGCCATTTCCTCCTCTGTTGGAACTTTGAATGCTTTTACTTTACATCCCATCGGATTCACACCACTAAAAACATTCTGAACAGCTCCGTCTTTTCCTGAAGCATCAAGACCTTGCAAAACAATTAGAATGCTGTGTTTTTTCTCTGCAAATAATAACGCTTGAAGTTCTTGCAATTGACTTAACAGACTTTCTGTCTTCTTCTTAATTACACTTTTCTGTAATTCTTGCGGCGCTCTAGCTGATATGTTTTGAAGTTTGAACATCCTTAAATGAATTGATTAATAATTAAACATATCGCACCACATAAAAGTAAAATGAGCATTCGAGGCAAAGCTAGTTTACGAACTTCCTCAGACGCCCAAATTTTTATATAGATTGTTTTTAAAACAATATTGCTCATAATTGCAATGAGGCATGGACTTACTAAGCTGTTGGTTTGACTTACACTATGATCTTGAAATATGTTCATTAAGAAGGGATCAACATCAGCAAAACCTACAATAACCGCTATAATGTTAAGTCCGGGTTCTCCAAAAATAGAAAGACTGTATTGAGTCGCCAAAGAAAAAAGCACATATAAACTCGCAAAAATCAAGGCCACTTTAAGTTCTAATGGGTTGTTAATGAGAGTTAAAGGAGCAATTGTTTTTTTTCTCTCAGATTGTTCTTTTTTAATCAATCGATAAATGGAAACCCCCAGAACAATTATCATCAACAATAGAAATGGAATGAGTCTCTTCGCAATTTCACTATTGAAAATACTAGCAAGTAATCCTACCCGGAATAGCATCGCACAGTTTGCAAAAAGGATCCCATTTGTTTGTCTTACAAATCGCCCCGTTTCTGAATTACTTTGTCGTGAAATCACAATTGTAGCTGCAGTGCTGCTATACAAACCAGCTAAAGCCCCCGATAATTCTTCTCCACTTTTTGTAAATACAAATTTCCGAATCAAATAGCTTACATACGAAATGCCCGAAATAACCACTACAGCTTGAAATAACTTGTACAAAGACAAATGCTCAAATCCCGTTAAAGGATCTTTGGGAAGAATCGGCAAAATGATTCCTACCATCGCAATAAATTTTGCCAAGGTTATGAATTCGTCATCGGCTGTTTTACTTATTAATCCTTTAAAATAATCTTTCATTTCTGAAAGCATAAGGATGCCAACAACCAAAATAAGCACCATGCTATTCGACAAAAGCACAATACATGGACCCAAGCAGTATGTTATTAAGATCAACACCAAACTTGTAATGCCCATATTGGTTTGCCTGCTGCTTCGCTGATAATAGTAAACTGAAAGCCAGCCACCAAGAATGAGTCCTCCGCCCAAGAATAAGCGCCAGGAAACAGAATCAAAGAGAAACAAGATATATCCGAGTATTCCAATAAATGTGAATGTGCGGTCTGTACCGAAAAGTCGACCGCTTACTTCCTTAGCATGTAAACGACGCTGCTCGAGTCCTATTATTAATGATAGGAGTCCGGTGAGGAGGAGATTTTTTACATCTTCAGGAATTACATTCAGTTGCTCCATTTGATTTAATTAAAGATATGAAAAGGGGTTGCTTAACATGAGCATTTTACCCCGCCCAATTTTCTCGATCCAAGCTCCGAAGTTGAATCGCTTCTGATAAATGAACTAGTTCAACATTTTCAGAAGTTTCGAGATCCGCAATGGTACGAGCAACCTTTAAAATTCGATCGTAAGCCCTTGCCGATAGAGAAAGCCGTTCCATGGCAGTTTTTAGTAACTGATTACCACCTTCATTTATTCTACACCATTTTCGCAACATTTGAGAGTTCATTTGTGCGTTGCAATAAATTCCGGGTAGATGGCCGAAACGTTCCTTTTGAATGTTTCGCGCTCGAATGACACGCTCTCGAATGATTGAACTCTTTTCAGAATTACGAGCATTTGTTAATTCATCGAATTTTACCGGGGTGACTTCAATATGAAGATCAATTCGATCGAGCAAAGGCCCTGAAACCCGATTTAAATATTTTTGAACGATGCCCGGCCCACAAACACATTCCTTTTCGGGATGGTTGTAATATCCACACGGACAGGGGTTCATAGAAGCAACCAACATAAAACTCGAAGGGAATTCTACACTTGAGCGAGCACGAGAAATCGTAACAATT
>JBIPLZ010000267.1:0-3700 GCA_044369395.1 Flavobacteriales bacterium
CCAATGCCGAAGAACGCGAAACCCTCGGATTGATTTCAATAGCAATGATATCTTCGTTTTCGGGATTCAATGCAAACTGCACATTACATCCACCTGCAAACGTTCCAATATTGCGCATCAGTTTTATTGACATATCGCGCATACGCTGATAGGCTTTATCGCTCAATGTCATGGCAGGCGCTACGGTAATGGAGTCGCCGGTATGAATTCCCATCGGATCGAAATTCTCGATGGAACAAATGATGATTATATTTTGATTGTTGTCGCGGAGCAATTCCAACTCAAATTCTTTCCAACCGAACAATGCTTTTTCAATAAGCACCTCATGTGTTGGCGAAGCGTGAAGTCCGCGGTTTAGTAGTTCATCGAAATCTTCTTTGCGGTGCACAAAAGCGCCACCTGTTCCGCCCAATGTATACGAAGGACGAATAACCAATGGATATCCGATGCGTTGGGCGATTTCTTTTCCTTCAAGAAAGGAATTCGCAATTTGAGAAGGAGGAACACCCACGTTCAAATTGACGCATAACTGACGAAATGCTTCGCGGTTTTCGGTGGTTTCGATGGCATCTATCTCTACTCCAATGATTTTTACACCATATTTCGCCCAAATGCCCATTTCATCGGCCTTCTTTGCTAGGTTCAATGCGGTTTGCCCTCCCATCGTTGGAAGCACCGCATCAATCTGACGCTCTTCCAAGATTTTAATGATGGAGGTTGTTGTTAATGGCAGCAAATACACATGATCGGCCGAAACTTTGTCGGTCATGATGGTTGCTGGATTGCTATTAATCAAAGAAACTTCGATTCCTTCTTCGCGAAGAGAACGAGCTGCTTGAGATCCTGAGTAATCGAATTCGCAAGCTTGACCGATGATGATTGGACCACTTCCGATAATTAAAACTGAACGAATTTCTTTGTTTTGAGGCATTGTTGTATCAGATTATCGGAATGCAAATTAAGGTGATTGAAACCGAGAAATAAAGTGAATTCGAAAAAATAAATAACACTTTCTCATTCGAATTTAAATCGGGAATTTGCTTCCTATTTTAATCAATGCATAACAACAAATCGCTCTGTTTTCAGTGTATGATTATTTGCATTCATACGAACAAAATAAACACCCGATGGAAAATCAACAGCGATTTGAGTTTCCCCTTCGTTGTTTGATAATGATTGCGATTGGATAATGCGCCCGCTTATGTCAAGAATTTCGATGGAAATTGAGGAAGTGTTTTCAGAAATTTTCCAATGGAAATTCAAACGATCGTTTACAGGATTTGGGAAGACCTGCATGGTGATTTTTGATCCGGATGTTTCTGTTATTCCAACTGTCGTTGAATCGCTTACATAAAAACGATCAATTCCAGCTTCAACAATATGTCCATTCGGGAAATCTTGTGCTTGAGCAATAAAACGAACTTGTCCAGGCTGACTGAAATAATTTTTCACATGAATCATTTCTTCTATCCACTGCGAAGAATTGGCGTCTTGCACAATTTTCTTAATGGTAACAGGATCCCCGCCGTTATTCGAAAGTTGAATAAATAATGTATCGTTAACCGCATCGTTTCCGCCTGCATTAAAAAACCAGCGGCTGAAGTAAATATATGGATCATTATAGGTTGAAAGATCCATGATAGGTGAGGTTAAACGTGTATACCCATTATCTATATCGTCGGCACCAGCTGCCCCAGCTGCATTTCCGCTCACATAGGCAAACCCATTGCAGTCTGCATCTTGATCGATTCCTGGATTTGAAGCTACTCCATTTAAATTGGTCGCAGCGGGTAAAGCACGTTCAAAAATACCAGCAGAGGATGTAGAAGTCACTGTCCAACCAAAATTGAATTGAAAATCATCATAATAACCAGGATTTAACGATGTTTCGATGGCAGCCGAATTACTATTTAACGAAACAGAAGGATTGCAATTGGTAATAAAGCCCCATTTACCCACTACAATTTGATAATTCCCAGCAATTAAATCGCATTTCGAATATTCACCTAAATCATCAGAGCTAAGTTGAGTACTTGTTGAAGGGTCCGAAATGGAAATCAAGGCCGATTCAATGGGAGAACCAGCGTTACTTGTAACAGAACCATTCAAAGCAAAACTATTAGGGCTCGACAAATTAACTTCGAATGAAGTAAGCTCACCGTTAACAAGATTTACGTTATTGAATGTTTGAGAAGTATATCCTGGTTTGCTAAATACAATGGTGTAGTTGCCAGCATTTACCGTACCGGTGCGATATACTCCATCCACACCCGAAACCTCGTTAATATTGGCTTCTACAATACTCACGGTAACACCTTCCAAAAGAGAACCGCAGGCACTGTCGCGCACAATTCCTTCTAAGTAACAAGCGCGTTTGTATGTAGGAGTTAAAATATACAAGCCACCTTCCATATCGGAAGCTACCAAATTTCCGCTAGGTAAAAATGGATAAACACCCCAACAACCATTAAAGGTTCCACCTTCAAAAGCGGTGAAATCGTATTTCGCAACCTCAATAAGATTGGCTGGATGGTTGGCATCCACAATTACTACGCCTTCAGTATACCAAGATGTTACTGCATAATCGTTTAATATATGCGTATTGTGAACGATGCAATTGCTTCCCGGCGCTGTTTGATAGCGATCTAGTTCTGTAATGTTTGATAAATCTGTGATATCATACGACGCTAAATATGAATTCTCTACCTCATCAGTGGTTAAAACCACGTCATGATTATCGGTAAGCCAAGAATTGTGTGTGAAATTACCTGGAGTGGTTTGAACACCAAGAACAACGGGATTCGATTTGTCGCTTGCATCAATTACCGTTAAATCGCCAGCATAAATTTGTGATGCCCAAACAGTATCTCCTGAAACATACCCATCGTGTACATAATTTTGGTCATAAATTCCTTCGTAAGTGGGATTCCAAGGATCTGACAGGTTTAAGAATAAGACTCCACCAACACCGATATTCGAACCGTATAAGTACAAATATCCGTTGTCGATATGCAATGTATGTGATGTACTTAACTGATTTTGAATAGCTCCATCGCCCCGATATACATAAGAATCGATACTGGTTGGTAAATTACGAAGATCAATTACGGTTAAACCACCATCTGTTCCCTCGGTAGTAACATATGCAAATCCCTGCCAAGTTTTTACTTCACGCCAAATACTAGTAATTCCGTTCACTTCAAAACTCATTACCGGATTATCGGGATCAGTTACGTTGACAATGGAAAGACCTGTATTTGTTCCAACTAAAGCGTATTCGTTTCCGAGACTATCCACATATCCACCAATATTGGCAAGTTCTCTGCCGGGGAAAGGCAAATTGCCACGCATTTGAAGATTGTAGTTTTCTTGTGCATGAATAAAACCGGCAAGAAATAATAGGATTAAAAGGGTAGATTTTGATCGCATTTTCAATTAAATTTTGAGCGCAATTTACCCCAAATTATGAATCTGCCGAATGAATTAATTAAATAGGAGATAGATAAATGAAGAATCGGTTTATTGCGCGAATAAACATTCAGATTAGATCCGAATATGTTTTAAAGAAGAAATATCATCAATAGGTGAATTTACGGAAACAAATTCAGGGCACTTACAAATTTAAAACGAGCGACAACCAAATACTACGTGCTTCACCGGGTAATATTCCTGGGCCAGGATAGCCGGTCGATCTTCTGGT
>JBIPLZ010000268.1:0-3699 GCA_044369395.1 Flavobacteriales bacterium
ATTTGTTGCGATCTGGTATGCGGTTAAATACGCTTACTAGTCTGAACTAAATTAAATCGGCAAGTGTATTTCCAACTCGGATGCAATTGATTGAATAAGTTTAACTCGATATGCAAAAGGCAAATCTGTTAACTTCAATTTAGATGACATCAATTCGGTCATCGTTTTTTCGTTTAAAATATACGCTGCGGTATTTTCGCCGTATCGCTCAATAATTTTTGTGTGTATTGGACGAATATGTAACTCAACTGATTGTGCAATTCGTTCGCGTTCTTTAGCTGCTTCTTCTCGTTCGGCAAAAGTTAAACGTCCAGCTTCGGTTCGCTTCAATAATCCAGCTGCTGTTGCATCTGCATTTGAACGTTCCAAAACCATTCGAAGTTCCTTAATAAATTCAGGACTTTTCACATTCGGATGGATTCCTTTTTGAGATTGCCAAGTATCAAGTAATTCCGGTTTAAAAATCAAATCCATGGCCAATTCTTTGGGAATGATTTGATAGGCTGGCTTATTCAGTCCACTCGCAATTCGATCGCGTAATCCTAAAACCGCATTATAGACATACAATTGGTACGGTGGTAATTTTTTAGAATCTTCTTTATTGGCAAAATGTCCACTGGGCTTCTCCTCTACTCGATATTGATTCCAAAAATCGTTTTCTTCATTTAACCAAAATGTTAATCCTCTTTCCATTGCCAAATTAGAGAGTTCATCTTTTAATTGAATGAGGTAAGCAACATCGCTGGCAGCATATTTCAATTGGGAATCGCTCAATGGGGTTCGCATCCAATTGGATTTTTGTTGGGTTTTATCAATCGCCACATTCAATATTCCCAGCAATAAATTTGATAATGAAAATGCCCCATAATTTAATAATCGGGCACTTCGTTCAGTATCAAAAATAAATACAGGGAAACAATTTAACTTATGAAGCAATTGCAAATCTTCGGCTGGAGAATGCATTACTTTTAATATGGATGGATTCTCAAGGATTTCGAAAACGGGCTTGAAATCTATTTCCGAAAAGGGATCAAATAAGTAACTCGTGCCATTTCCAAATATCTGAATCAGGCATAAATTAAATCCATAAGCATAACGATCACGATCAAATTCTATGTCGACTGCAATTTCAGAACATGAGTTTAGTGCATCAATTGCTTTAATTAAATCGGGTGTTGAACGAATGTAATGATACGGTAAAGGATGCTCCATATAATGCGCATCGAAAGTAGTAAAATTGTAAATAGAGATGCTGATATTTTGATGTGCTGATGTGCTGATATGATTTGAAGATTTGGAAATTTGAAGATTTGAAAATGATTGATATGTGCTGATGTGTTCGATGTGCAGAGTATGCTGATTAAATCTGGTAAGATTCATCGGCACATCCTTTTTTTTAATCAGTATATAAGCACATATTTTTCCCATCAGCACATTAAAAAAGCCGCTCTGTTAAAAAAACAGAGCGGCTTTTTGATAAAATGTAATTTTATTAGTTACCTGCTTCAGTTTTGCAGCATTCTTTTTTAGCAGCTCCAGAAGTACATTCCGGTTTCATTTCGCCTTCTGGAGAGCAACATGCTTTTGCACCAGCGCTAGTCATTTCATCGCAAGCAGAACCATCGTTATGTTTACAAGTCTTTGTTGCTTCATCCCAAGTGCATGCTTTTCCAGTCATAGCACAAACACCCGATTCTTTGCAATGAGCTTGCATCATAGCTTTATCACAATGACCTGGCATATCACATGATTTTGAATCTTGATTACCAACAACAGCAATGTATGGAGCAATAACCAAAGAAACGATACTCATCAATTTAATCAAGATGTTCATGGAAGGACCTGATGTATCTTTGAATGGATCTCCAACTGTATCACCTGTTACAGAAGCTTTGTGTGGTTCGGATTTTTTGTAGAACATTTCCCCGTTAATCATCACTCCTTTTTCGAACGATTTCTTAGCGTTATCCCAAGCTCCACCTGCGTTTGATTGGAAAATCCCCATCAATACACCTGAAACGGTAACACCTGCGAGCAAACCTCCTAACATTTCTGCTGAACTCGCATTATCAAACATGCCTTTAAAACCAAAACCTACAAGTAATGGAGTAATTAAAGCAATTGCTCCAGGTAGCATCATTTCACGAATCGAAGCTTTTGTAGATATAGCAACACATTTTTCGTATTCAGGTTTTGCTTTGTATTCCATGATTCCGGGAATATCGCGGAACTGACGACGCACTTCTTGAACCATGTCCATAGCTGCTTTTCCAACTGCTTGAATACACAATGCAGAGAAAATAAATGGAATCATCCCTCCAACAAATAAAGCAGCTAATACAGGTGCTTTATAAATATCAATAGCAGAAATACCAGCAACACCAACAAAGGCAGCAAACAATGCTAATGAAGTCAAGGCTGCAGATGCAATCGCGAATCCTTTACCTGTTGCAGCAGTTGTATTACCAACAGCATCTAGGTTATCTGTACGTTCACGAACTTCTGGAGGAAGTTGGCTCATTTCAGCAATACCACCTGCATTATCGGCAATAGGTCCAAATGCATCAATGGCTAATTGCATCGCCGTTGTTGCCATCATACCTGCAGCAGCTATAGCAACTCCATATAATCCAGCAAAAGCATATGATGCCATGATTCCTGCTGCCAATGTAATGATTGGAATAACCGTTGATTTCATACCAACTGCTAGTCCTCCAATGATATTGGTCGCGTGACCTGTAGCACTTTGTTGAATGATTGAATTTACTGGAGCTTTACCCATTGCAGTGTAGTACTCAGTCACAATACTCATAACAGCACCTACAACTGTTCCAACAACAATAGCTAAGAAAACATCTAAGTTCGAAAATTCTACACCACGTAAACTCAACTTAGCTGGTAACATCCACATTACTATAAAGTAAGAAGCTACAACAGTAAGAATCATGGATGACCAATTCCCTAAGTTGAGAGCAGTTTGAACATTCGATTTTTCGTCTTTAATGGTAACAAAGAAAGTTCCGATGATGGAGAAAATGATTCCCAATCCACAAATCAACATAGGAAGAAGAATTGGAGACATTCCACCAAACTCGTCTGTAACTGTAATTTCTTGACCCAAAACCATAGTAGCTAAAATAGTTGCTACATACGAACCGAATAAATCGGCACCCATTCCGGCAACATCTCCTACGTTATCCCCTACGTTATCGGCAATGGTTGCAGGATTACGCACATCATCTTCTGGAATTCCAGCTTCCACTTTACCAACAAGATCGGCTCCTACGTCTGCAGCTTTCGTGTAAATACCACCACCAACACGAGCAAATAAAGCAATTGATTCAGCACCTAATGAGAATCCTGTTAGTACTTCGATGGAAGTTTTTATTGTATCTACTCCTAAATCGGCGAACATTGTTAAAAATACAATGAACAATCCTCCTAGACCTAATACAGCCAAACCAGCAACACCAAGACCCATTACAGTTCCACCAGTAAAGGAAACTTTAAGTGCTTGCTTTAAGCTTGTACGAGCAGCTTGTGTTGTACGAACGTTAGCTTTTGTAGCCACTTTCATTCCGATATATCCTGCTGTTGCAGAAAAAACAGCTCCAATAATAAATGCAATAGAAATAACCCAACTTGAATGGATTGCTTTTCCATTCACTTCATGGATTGTGCCTGAGTATGCTAATAAAA
>JBIPLZ010000269.1:0-3697 GCA_044369395.1 Flavobacteriales bacterium
AGAAAGGAAAAAGAGAAGAGTACTCGTGTTAAACCGATCTCTTCGGGGCTTAGAAATATAGGCTGCAATACGAGTAAACTCAGCATGCCTAAAAAAATTCCCACATAGGTAATTACGGTGCTTTGAATACCTTGTCGTTGAATTACGCCCATAGTTCGGCAAGTTTATAAAAAATGTTCAATTGCCAACCTGAACACGAGATGAAATAAGTCTACACACCAACAATGTGCTTTTTAATTAATGAAGCACGTTTCGAAAACGGAAATTCCTTTACAATGCGATCTCTACATCTTTCATAATCGCTTGTTTGAGGTTCTGGAAGCGTATGAATGAGTTGAATTAACTCTTCTTTGTTGCGATGTTTTAATACGTATCCAGTTTTCCCAATGATTAGAGGCAAGGCTGCAACATTGCTTCCAATTGGAATACATCCGCATAACATTGCCTCGCAAGGTGCATTAGGGAAACCCTCCGAAATGGATAGTTGCATGTAGTATTGATGCTCTTGAAATAATGCATTCAATGTTTCTTGATTAGCCAACCCTAACAGTGTAACATTGGATGGAATTTGAACATCAAAATTGAAATCAGTGCTTCCTACAATGGTAAATGAATAATTGGGAAAAGCCTCTGCTGCAGCAAGTATCATATCCACTCCTTTTAAAACAAATCGCCTGTATTCGGATGTTCCTCCGGCAACTGTGATAAATGAATTCACTTTCTTTTGAGAATTAAACTTCCATTTTTCTTCATCAAAACCATTGTGAATAATGTGAATGTTCGCTTTAGTTTTCGGACAATACGTTAAAATTCCTTGTGCTTGGTTTTGCTCCGAATCGTAATTACTTTGTGTTCGAACAAGTGATTCATCAACAGGCCAGATTTCGCTACATAATTCAAAACTCCATCGTGTAAATAGTCCTTGAAGTTTGTTTTGAAAGTTTCCGTAGCCAATTTTTGGGAAGCCTACACAGTCGGTACCACCGGCAACTAGTATACATTTTTTACCCCAAATCTTAGCGAAAATAGCAGGTAGTAAGCTATGATATCCACCAAATTGACAAATCAATATATCCGATTTCCAAATGTGAATTAGGAGAAAAAGTTTCTGCCTTAACAAGGCAAAGGGTGTTTTCCATTTTGCATTGGGTGCAAAAACATACACCTGAACATGAGCAAGATCTTGTAAAATCTTTATGTCTTTTTGGACAAAAGTTGCGAGTGATGGACAGAAATAGAGGATGTGCATTGTGTATTCCTAATGCCGGAGCCACTCAATCAATTTGAGTTTGTATTTCGATTGTTTGGGCATTGAATTATAAGTACGTTTCATGGAAAGTAAAATCCAATTATAATCCGGCTCTATGGTAAATAGCGGATATCGTTCATAGGTTTCAACCATCAACGAGGTACCCTCAATCGCTTTACAGAAATCTTCCATATACAACGATTGATCAATGATCTGAAGCAATTCAGGCGTGTTAGCTCGAATATAATCCAATGCAATTGGATCGGGAATGTGAATGGCCATTTTTGAGCCTTTGTGAAGCGATTTGCTCAATAAACGAAAAATGGCATTGTGTTGTTCCTTCGGAATATGTTCTAATACATCCGGGAAAACAATGAAATCGAATGTACCTTCTGGAGCAAAATCGGACATGTCAGTTACCACATAATCAACATGCTTCAGCGCTTCCGTTCTTTTTTTTGCTATCTCAATGCTTTCTGGACTAATATCGACAGCAGTGAGTTTGCCATCTTTTAAATACGAACCCAATAAGCCAGTCAACGTCCCAATTCCACATCCAACTTCGAGTACTCGATGATTGCGTTTTAATCCTGCTTTTTTTAAACGGGTTAAAATGGTGTAATGACGAATGTGTACACCTGTGTTCAATTGTTGTTTACTGTATTGGTCGTAGAACTCCGAAACGTTAATGCTCACGTTATTAAAATTTGCCCAAATCTATGATTTATTTAGGAATGTTAGATGTTTCAGCTTCTCGAAATTTCAATTACGAATAAGTAAATTCAACTGCTTCGAGAGATTTTCTGTAAGTTTCTTCCTAGAATACTGCTCCAAAGAACCTCCTCCTTGCTTGATTTGCTCCTTATTTCGATTCTCAAAAACTGTTATCAAAATGGACATCATATTCGCCGAATCAGTAAAATCAGAGACATAACCTGCCGTACTTCTTCGAACCACTTCGGCTGCTTGTCCATCATCTGGGCCAATCATGAGAATCGGTCGTTTTGCAGCCAAATATTCGAAGAGTTTTCCGGTCAATGTTGCTTTCGAGGAGAAAAACTGATCTTCGGCAGCTCCGTAGTTATTAATCGACAATAGAAGCACCGATGCACTTTGTTGTTCCACCATGATCTGTTCATGAGGCAAATAATCAATCCAAACGGTACAATCGTTTAACCCTTCATTCTGAATACTTTCTCTTACCGAAACATCATTTTTACCAATCAAACGGATTTCACACAACGCTTTGAATTCGGCATTATCTTCTCGAAGTTTCGCAATACATTTCCACAATGCAGGATGATTACGACGATCGTTCAGACTTCCAGTATGCACAATGCTGAATTTTCCATCTTTACGAATCAGCGATTCATCAACTATAAAATCATCCGGATCAAAACCATTGGTGATTATTTCAACTGGTTTGCTCGTTTTGCTTCGAAATTCTGCCGCCATCAATTCGCTCACCACTACCACCAAGTTGGCCGTGTTCAGCACTTTTTTTTCCAGGGCAATGTTTTTGTTTTTCGCCCAAGAACTCATTTTTAAATCACCTGCAAAATCGATGTTTACCCAGGGGTCACGAAAATCGGCTAACCATGGAATACCCATTTTATTATGGATATTCATGCCAATGATATGCATGCTATGAGGTGGACCCGTCGATACAATGACATCAACCGGATTTTCTTTGAGCCATTTGTTCAGATAGTTTGTCGATGGACGAATCCAGAAACGTCGAGCATCAGGAATAAAGACATTTCCTCTCAACCAAAGTGATAATTTATGTCCCCAACTTACTTTCCCTTTTTCTTTCAAGAATCCCGAAACAACGCGCTCATCTTTCTTTTGCCCAATTACTTTTTTGTACAATTGATAAGGTTCCCAGATGGGTTGTTTCAAAATGGTGATTCCTTGGGGAATGTCTTTGAATAAGGATTCATCCAAAACCGGATATTCCCCATTTTGGGCAGTGTATACAATTGGCTCCCAGCCAAACTCGCGCAAATACTTCACAAACTTGAGCCAACGTTGAACACCTGCACCACCCGATGGTGGCCAATAATACGTAAGAATCAATATTTTCTTCACACTACAAAGATGGCATTCCGAAATTGAATGACAAGTGAATTGTCAATAAAATGAATGTAGGTTTTTGAATACTGGTTGATGAATTGACCGGCTTTTAATGATCTCATGTCCTTTCTTTGTATAATAGTTGAGCTAATTAAATAAATGAGGCAGAATTTTAAATAGGCCTACCCGATATAAGGCTTCATTCTAAATCACTCTAACATATTTCCTGTCATATTGCTAGAATTGGAAGCAAGAAAACTCATTAAGAAATGCGACCTAATTGCAAGCCAATCCACCATTCGAAATCAAAATACAAGACCATATTTGCTTTCCATTTGGATGCTAACTGATCTTTCAGTTCTTCCCTAAATC
>JBIPLZ010000021.1:0-12799 GCA_044369395.1 Flavobacteriales bacterium
TAGATAACAGGAAAAAAGAAATACATAATAACTTTTTCATTTTACTTTATTTTTAAAATTAATTCCTACTCTTTAGGATTTTCAGAATACTCCCTGTTTTTAAATTGGTTTTCTTGTCTCCACTTTTTTATTTGTAATTATACTAAAATATTAGCAATCTATTTTTTTGTTTTTAGTACGTTTTTAGTTGATAAGTTGAGGATTTCAAATATGAATAATGACGAAAGCAATGAAATATATTGCGAAATATATTGCATCAATTAACAAATGAATTTCAAATTTTTGAAATATTTGTTTGCAAGCGTATTGATCTCCAGTTTTTATAAACATGATGAATCTTTACCGGTTAATGGACCTGATAAAAATGGAATTAATATTACAGGTCGTCTCAACTTGCTATTGCTACAATAAAAAAAAGATGGATTTCAATTATTCAATCTAAGGAACTTTTTTAATTCTAAAATTCAATACTGCATTACAATATATGCCAGCATCTATTGTTTTTGAGAATGTGGAGTATGAATTAGTTATTTCATTCCAAGGAAATTGAAATTCTGCATCTTGCCAACAAAGTTCATTTACTACACTGCCATTATCGTCCCATTCGTATAGACAACCAGAAATTACTATTTTATGATTATTTAAAGTTGAAATATTGTGTTCATATGGACCAGCTGAAACTGTTAGAGTTTGACCATCATAAATTTCTGCTGTAGTGCTAGAACTTATAGTTCTTAATACATTTTGATTGTCTTTTATTTGAATGTTATAAGAAAATTCACCACCGCCAGTATTGGTTAATATGCCTTGATCACAATCGGCAACAATATCAAATCCATCAAAAATAAATGAGAACTTTTGAGTATTGCCAGGATCAAATACACAATTCTCCTTAACAGTATATTCTAAGGCCTTACCAAGTTTCACAGTTGAATTATCTGATGCATACTTAACAACATATGAAATAGGAGTACCTAATGAATTTACTGAAAAATTTGCACCATTATTTAAATATTGAACAATACCATTCATTCCTTGAGTTGCAGCAAGAATAGCATTTGATGCATTACCTCCAATAATGGATATTTCATATTCAGAATTTTCTAAAATGCTAGTTTCTGAATACTGCAAAGTTCCTTCAACAGCTCCTAATGAAGCTTGAATGGCAGCAGTTAATTCCTGTTCAGATGATGTTGATGTTATCTTAGCTAATAACATTCGTCCATAAGTAACAGAGGAAACATAACACAAGGGGTTATCTGAGCTTATATTATTAGAAATGTCTTCAGATGTCACATCGACTCCAAAAAATTCAGATGGATTTGCTGGAGCATTTATAGAGGCTGTGTAATAGGATTGTAAAAAATACAAATAAACGCTATGTTTCAAATTAGTATTAGCTATGGACATGCTTGGACTAATTTTACCATTTGCCCAAGCATAATCAATTCCTAAACTCAATAAGCCCTGCTCAGTTGAGTAGGCTGCTGTTTTATCAAAGTAAATTTTGGCAATAGTTGGGATATTATTCTGAGAAACAAGATTCACAATTGCATTTGAAATGGATGCATTAGATGGTTCTTCAACATTAGCAGATAAACCATATTCATCCAATGTAACAGTTAATGGATTTCTATCGAAAGTTCCTATTGAAGCTAGTTCTCCATTCTTAACGTATTTACCTTGCACAAGTGAGCCAGGAAACAAAGTGCCTGAATTTGGATTGAATGCAATAACATCTTCCATATTATTGGCATAACTGTATGTTTTCTCTTCACATGCATAACTAATATCGTTCTCAGTTATTGTTATAGAGTTTGTACCTAAAAGAATTGGAGAATGAGGAGCTGGTGGACTTGGTAGGTAGGGAGAGCCTACTATTATAGCATTTATCTCTTTTTGCTCATTTATTGACTCTTTTTTACAGCTTAAAAAATTTAGCAGAAAAAATATCGAAATTGTGACTTTACTATAATAGTTCATTCAAAACAGATTAATAACACATATCAATTAGAAATTTCTTTTTTTATTGAGTTCACTAAATCTAAACCTTCTTTAGTTTTTGAAAATGAAACAGATAATGGTTTAAAATTATTATCAATTTAATGCATTAAACTTAGAGATGTTATTGGGAGGTAGGATTTCTTCATTACCGTTTTTATACTTCAATACTCGTTTCTTGTTGGTAGTAACTCTAATTATATTATCGAGTCTTACATGTTCGTTTTCATTCATATAATATCTTTTCAGACAACAATATTAAGGAAAATTATTAATAAAGCTATTATTTAGATTTCAAACATAAAAGAAACTATTGCGAATCTGTTTTGCTGAAATATAATTTTTAAGCATTAAATTACACCCCTTCAAGTATGGTATTTTTTTGAAGAAATAAAGAAAATCTTAGGGTTTGGGAGAGTATATTAAATGCAATCATTAAAACATGAAATCAGAAATAGCTAAATTGGCTGATTGGCCAAAGACTATCAATATTAACCAGATTGCCGAGCAATTCGGTTCGCCAGCTTGGATTATCAGTGAAAATCAGCTTATCGACAATGTTAATGCGTATGCAAAGTTTACTGAAGATAAAAGTAGAATATTTTACCCGGTCAAAACCAATCCGTCTTTAACTGTTCTTCAGTTATTAGCAAATTTGGGTACAGGTGCTGACTGTGCAAGTCAATTGGAAATCAATTTGGCTTTATTCGCTGGGATAAAATTGGAAAATATATCTTATAACACTCCTGTTCAAGATGTTAAGATTTGTGAGTCACTATTAATATCAGGCGCTAATGTCGTCATGGACGATATCAATGCCATATTCGAATTGCAAAATTCCATGAATGATTTTTCGTTTAAGGGGAAACTTATTTTAAGAATCAACCTCCCTGAATACGTTGGTTACTCGATCAAAAATGATAATCAGGAACTGATGGCCCATTGTCATAAATCTTCAAAATTTGGAATTCCTGCAGAAGATTTGCTATGCTTAATGAAGCAGATAACTATGCCTGTTTCAGGATTACATGTGCATGTAGGGACTCAAATGGATAATATGAAAAGTTTTGAAAATGCAATGATTAGTCTTAATGAGTTGGCTGATACATTAAAGACATTAGGTCATAGTATAACAGATATTAACTTAGGCGGAGGTTTAGGAATTCCATTCGAATCTAATCAGGAATTTCCTTCGTTAGACAGTTGGTGTAGCTCGATGATTCCTATGAAGAAAGAGCACTTAAAATATAGTGTTGAACCCGGCCATGCTCTTATTGGCAATGCAGTAGCCTTATTAACTATAGTTCAAACTGTTAAAGAATCGAGGGGAAAAAAATGGGCAATAATAGATGTGGGTACAGACCAACTTACAAAAGTTACACTACTAAAATGGCCTCATAGAATCCTATGTGAATCAGGAGAAGAGTTACATAGTGGAAACGATGCCATTGCTGGACCATTATGTTTTGCAGGCGATACTCTTAAAGAAAATATCAATGCTGATGATTTAATAAAAGGTACACCCTTGCTCATCACTGAAGCCGGAGCGTATACTTTCTCTTTATCAAACAAATTTAATGGTAGAACCGCACCAAAGTGGTTGCTCCTTAAAACAAATGGCGAGTTAATACAAACAATGGAAAAGGAGTCAATTTATGACGAATTACACCATTCTAGATATAATTGGAATATAATAGTTAATGATAAAATTGCTCAATCAATTGATTTAAATTTGGTGGGTCAACTTTCGAGTAGATACCTTTTTCAAACATGTGAAGCAGATAGGTTTGATTATGTAAAGATAAATCATAAGAGTAAGAATCATTATGAATATACGGTCTCAACATCTTCAGTTGTTGATTTTATTTCAATGCCTTTTGCCATCAGAATCATAGGAGATGCTTCCATTATCAGTATTCTTCACAGTAAAGGATATGATCATAAAGATTTTTCAATTTGGGGTAGAAAGCTCAATATGGACTGTTATGAACAACTTCCAAGTAACCAAAATCTTAAGTTTTCAATTGCTTTAAGTGAAACTCTAAAAAAAGGGAATCAGTATTTAATTGTTTCAAGATTCAGTACATCATGTAATAAATTTTCTGGTAGCATAATTGTATCTTTTGAAATATGAAAAATTAAATTCAACAACAGAAGTTATTCAAGATAAGTGCTTCGTAATAATTTTTATCCAGCCGTTTTGATTAGTTCTTTCGTCTAATCAGAAATTTTATCTTTCTCGCCAGAAAGTCAAGTAGATGAAAAACTAATTAGTAAAATATGAAATTATAAATGCGGTATTGATCTGAATATCATAGGCTGTATAAACGTTTGTTAAGAGCAATTTAAATAATATAATTATTAAAGAAAGATAATTAAAAATGGAGTTTGTAAACATTTTTTCAGAATACGGAACGATTTCCATAATTTCATTAATTATTCTGTCTTTTGTTGCGGGTTTTATTGACTCAGTTGTAGGTGGAGGAGGACTTATTCAAATTCCTGCTTTACTTATATCACTTCCTAAGACTCCTTTGACGACTATTTTTGGAACAAACAAAATCGCATCCTTAGCAGGAACTAGTATTTCGGCAATTCAATATTCTAAACGAATAAAGTTCAACTATAAATTACTTATAACGATTTCTATTTGTGCTGGACTTGCCTCATTTATAGGTGCAAAATTAGTGAGCTATATTAATGTAAATACATTGAGGCCTGTCATTTTCGTTGTGCTAATTGCAATTGCTATTTATACATTTTTGAAAAAGGATTTAGGCTCTGTGCAGACAAAGAGTTTATCTTTTAATAAACAATTATTATTTGGTTCATTAATTGGCTTTTTCGTTGGCTTTTATGATGGTTTTTTTGGACCAGGAACAGGAAGTTTTTTTGTATTGTGTTTCGTTGTGATTTTGGGATTTGAATTTGTAAAAGCATCGGCTTATTCAAAAGTTATAAATTGTATGACGAATTTTTCAGCATTAATTGTTTTTATTAAACAGGGAAATTATTTGTTGGGACTTGCAATCATAATGTCCGTATGTAACATAACAGGAAATATTGTTGGAACAAGACTCGCAATGAAAAAGGGAAACACTTTTGTAAGGACATTTTTTTTAGTGATAGTAACATTAATGATTTTGAGATATGGTTACGATATATTTATTCGAAAGTAGAATATGAAATATCAGTAATTCAAGTATTTTTGGGATAGGACTCATCTTTTCTTTTGGTGTATTCGTCTAGTATAAAGATGTATTATTGCGAACGGTAAAGACATATAAAAAGAAGGAAAAACAAATATGACAGAAGCAATTATTCCCTTACTTTCCTTAATTGTTCTAGAGGTAATTCTAGGTATTGACAATATTATTTTCATTTCAATATTGGCAGAAAAGTTGCCAGATGACCAAAGAAACAAACTTCGATTTTGGGGTATTGGGTTGGCAATGTTTATGAGGTTATTACTTTTAGCTTTAATCGCTTGGATTTTAAAACTTGACCAAACACTCTTTACACTGTTTGATATTGACTTTTCTGGCAAAGGCTTAATTCTAATTTTGGGTGGACTTTTTTTAATCTATAAAAGTACCAAAGAGATATATCATAAAACTGAAATTGCAAATGAGGACATACAAAACATACCCTCCAATAGCAGTTTTAAAAGACTTCTTTTAGAAGTTGTCATATTAGATCTAGTATTTTCTGTAGATTCAATTATTACTGCGGTTGGAATGGTTCAAGAACTTTGGGTAATGTATGCAGCTGTAATTGTAACAGTTATAATCATGTTGTTTGCGTCAAAACCCATAAGTGATTTTATTAGAAAGCATCCATCTTTCAAAATATTAGCATTGTGTTTTTTAATGATGATTGGTGTTTCACTTATTGCTGAAGGGTTTCACTTTGAAATTCCGAAGGGATATATTTATTTTTCAATGACCTTTGCTTTTTTAGTTGACGTTATTCAAATGAAAACCATAAAAAATAAGTGATAATGGATTTATCATAGTCAATTTTATTAAAATTGAATTTAAATTTTGAAGAGATTGATAACATTTTATATCAATTGAATTAAAGAATTTTGTTTGAAAAAGAATATGAGTTCATGAAATTGAGAAAACATAAAATCTAGGTTTAAAATATTTTTGAATTTGAAACTCCCATTTTTGAAAAATCATGTTCTTTTTTTTTGTTATTTCGTCTATTAATCAACTCGGTAATACTCTAAATGCGAACGCGATTATTTTTCATAGTCATACTGCTTATTCAAATCTGTAAACCAGATTTGCTTCAAGCTTCGCATATTATTGGGGGAGAGATTTATTACGATTGTTTAGGGAGTGGTCAATTCAGAATTACCCTAAAACTTTACCGCGATTGTTACACCACAGGTGCTCAATACGACGACCCTGCCAATGTTGGAATTTACAATGCAAATGGTGGCTTATACTTGAATTTAGAATTGCCATTACCCAATACCATTCCTGTTATCCCAATCCAAAACATCAATCCCTGTTTTCAAGGCGGCGCAACCATTTGTGTTCAAGAAGCAATCTACACCAAAGTAATTTCCTTGCCCTACAGTCCGGGTGGTTACACTTTGGTTTACCAACGTTGCTGCCGAAATCCAGCCATTTTGAATCTGAATAATCCTTCTGAAGTAGGATTAACAAACACCATCCAGATTCCAGATATTGCTTGGACAACATGTAATTCAAGTCCAAGGTATTCGCTTTATCCGCCCATTGTAATGTGTTTAAATGACATGATGGAATTTAACCACGTTGCGGTAGATCCCGATGGCGATGTTTTGGTGTATTCCTTGTGTGCACCCTATGATGGTGCTAGTTCTGTTGCCCCCATGCCAGTTCCGCCTCCAGGACCACCTTTTAGTTTGGTGCCTTTTTCGGCACCATATAATGCTACAAATCCTATCCCTGCGAGCGTTCCAACCAATATAAATTCCAATTCTGGTCTGCTAAGAATTAAGCCTAATCAGGCAGGTCAATATGTGTTAGCCGTCTGTGTGAGTGAATATCGCAATGGAGTTTTGTTAAGCACAAACAAACGTGATTTTCAATTTCAGGTTGTTCCCTGCGATTTAGTGACAACAGCTAATTTCAGTCCTTCGGTATCTGGAGGGTCAGCTCAGTTAATTGACGGCGTTTTAACCCTGTGCGGTGGTTTGCAAGTTGAATTTTCGAATAGTACATCAATATCTGGAGCCGGAGCAGGTACAATTAATTCTATTTACAGTTCTTGGGATTTTGGGGTTCCATCAATCAATACTGACATCAGTGATGTGTCATCTCCCGTTTATACCTATCCCGATTCGGGAACTTATAATGTTTTACTCATTGCCAATAAGGGCTTCTCATGTGCCGACACATTGGTTACACCAATTGCTGTTTACCGGGAGGTGATTGCAGAAATAAACAATCAGGCCGCTCAGTGTATCACAAATAATTCGTTTAATTTTCAAACCTTGGGGCAACACGAAAATAATGCAACGTATGCTTGGAGTTTTGGTGGGCCTGCATCGCAGGCTAGTTCAACGTTAATGAACCCAACTGGTATTTCATGGACTGAGCCGGGTGTTTATCCAGTCACATTAGTAGTTTCCGATCCGCATTGTAGCGATGATACAACTATCAACATTGCTGTTTACGATTTACTTGATGTGGTTATTTCGGTTAGTGACGACAATGCATGCAATCCAGCAACTTTGCAGTTTTTCAATGAATCTTCAAACGCACCTGGAGCATTATTTATTTGGGACTTTGGTGATGGAGAATTCTCAACCGACACAAATCCTTTGCATACATACACCCAACCGGGTACCTACGATGTTCAGCTATCCGTTCAAAATATCATTGGATGCACAGGCATTGTTAACGAAAATTTCCCTTCGTTTATAACGATACGACCAAGTCCAGTGTCTGACTTCGAAGCCAGTCCGCGAATTGCCAATATACTTAAGCCCCAAATTACCTTTTCTGATTCTTCGAGTAATTTTTCGGATAGTTGGCTTGAACCAGGCGATGGAATGCTAATTAATGATCCCAACACAATCTACACTTATGCCGACACAGGTTGGTTCGATGCACAGTTGCATACTGTAAACACTGAGGGATGTTACGATACCGCGCATATTGAAATTCGCATTGATCCAGTTTATTCCTGCTACATTCCCAATGCATTTTCACCGAATGGTGACGATATTAATGAAACATTTCGTCCAATGGGTGAAGGATTTAAAACTTATAGCCTCGTCATTTTTGATCGCTGGGGACATATTGTTTTTCAAACCAACGACAGTAGGGCAGAGTGGGATGGTCGTGTGAATGGAGGCGATTTGGTTGCGCAATCGGGTGTTTTCAATTACCATCTTTCTATCCGAGATATACTCAATGTGGATTACAGTTACACTGGAATCGTAACATTGGTAAGGTAAAATTTACATTATTAACATTTTGGTTAGTAAAATCGCTAGTTTTATTAACATTAGGCATTTTAATTGAAGAATTTTCTTAGTTTTACAAAGTCGATGTAAAAACTACTAATTAAAAAATGTCGTTGAATTTAAATTTTAGCAAATCTATTTCTCCTTTTTTGGGAGTTTTGATATGCTTATCGTTTGCAAGCAGTTCTTTTGGTCAAATATTTCAACAAATGACCAATATATTGCCAGCAGACGTTTCAACATGTACGGTGCCAAGTGCTTTTCCCACGCTTAATGCTGTGTATCCTCCAAATATTACTGTTCCCGCAGGTACAGTAACGGGGTCTGGATATGCAACATCCAATATCACCATTGACAACACTCCATCAGCCGGAACAACAGTTGCTTTGGCAGACGATGCTTTTGGAGGGCCCTATCCTATTGGATTCACATTTAATTTTTACGGCATCAATTACACCAATTTTTACATCAGTGCCAATGGGTATATTGGATTTTCATCACCTCTTCCAGCCACCTATAATTATGATGCCAGTGAAATGACAGACATCACAACTTTGTGTGATGCTTCTAATAATCTCCCCAATAATGCAATCTTTGGTTATTTTCAGGATTTTAATCCAAACGGTGTTGCCAATGCAATCCGATACCAAACAACGGGAGTTGCTCCTAATCGTGTCCTAACTGTTTACTTTACAAATCTCCCATTCTTTTCTGGTTGTGCTGGAACAAGCTCATTTCGGATTAAATTATTTGAAACAACGGGTTCTATTCAAATTCATATTAACGATAAACCTATTTGTTCAGGAATGTGGCAAGGTAGCGGTTATTCAGGATTAGCACCACAATGCCCTGCAACAGTCAGTACAGGTTGTCCATCATATACTACAGGGGGCGCAGACGTTGCTCTTAATAATGTCGCTTTTCAATACACACCATTTATTGCGGGGAGTTCGGCGCCGATAACTGCAACTGTGAGTGGTGTTTCTTGGTCTGGAATTAGCGGCGCGAGTGGTAATTCATTTAACATCACCAATACAACCAATACAACGGCTTCTCCAATTGTATTAGGTTCTGCAGGGCAATCTCCCAAAAAATACATCATCAAAGTTACGTATGATGTGCCTTGTGCTTCAGATGTTGTTTACGTGGATACATTTGTAATTCGTTACGTTGCTCCACCAACATCTTTATTTACTGCTACCGAAACGGGTGATATTTCCTCTACATCCATTTGCTTGAGTGAAACTGCTGCAATTACATACACTGGCAATGCAACACCACCATTATCGGCTTATACTTTCATATGGGATTTTGATGGAGGTACTGCAATTCCTGTAAGCGGAGCGGGACCTTTCCAAGTATCATGGGCAACACCTGGGACTAAAAACATAACCTTGAAAGTTATTGCCGGAACTTGTACTTCGGCAGTTACAACGAAGCAAATTATTGTAAACCCTACGCCAACCTCTAATTTCACAGTTAGTAATGCAATTCTTTGCCTAAATCCTGTTACTTCTACTTCGGCCAACACTACTGTAACTTTTACTGGTGTTGTTTTACCTAGTCCGGCAACAGCCCCGGTGTATACAT
Source organism: Flavobacteriales bacterium (assembly GCA_044369395.1). Lineage (GTDB taxonomy): Bacteria > Bacteroidota > Bacteroidia > M30B66 > M30B66 > CALQRR01. The sequence goes on from JBIPLZ010000021.1 coordinate 10,061, forward strand.
GGAACTGGAATGGAGGAACAGTTGTGAGTGGATCAGGTGCGGGGCCATACGTTGTAAATTGGGGGTCTTCAGGAACTAAAAATATTACTTTGACTGTGAGTCAGAACGGATGTACTTCTGCTGTTACAACTGTTCCTGTTACAGTGAATGCTGCTGCCAATATTGATTTTACTTTTCCAACAACAGCATGTACCAATTCCAACACGAGTGCAACCGCAAATCCTGCATTTGCTTATATTGGTGTAAATGCTCCAGGTTTAACTTATTCTTGGGCTTGGGATGGAGGAACGGTAATTAGTGGAACTGGACCTGGAGCTTACTCTATGAATTGGGCTACACCCGGAACCAAAACTGTTACACTTACTGTTACTCAAAATGGTTGTGTATCCAATACAGCAAGTCATGCAATTGAAGTTTACGATCCTCCAACTTCAAGTTTTACAGTAAACCCATCAAGTGTTTGTGTTGGTGCATCAACAACGTTAACCTACAACGGAACTGCGTCTCCAACAGCAACGTTCAATTGGACGGCAGCAACTGGATCGCTTACTCCAGGAGGAACAGCTTCTAATACGCAACAAGTTTCATATCCTGCAAGTGGAAATCCTAACGTAAGTTTGATTGTTTCCGAACATGGATGTGTTTCCTTATCATCCGCTCAAACATTGACCATTAATCCAACACCTACTGCAACATTTACAGTTCCTGCGAGTGTTTGTCCTGGAGTGGATGTTTTAGTTGATTACACCGGAACAGGATCTGCAACTGCAAGTTACTTATGGAGCTTCGATGGTGGAAATTCCACGCAACTCGGCACCAATAATAACGATTCATATAATGTGAATTGGAGCACTTCTGGAATTAAAACAATCTCTCTTATTGTCACTGAATTTGGATGTGCTTCACAGCCATTAACGCATAATGTCGAGGTTTATCCAATTCCAACATCAACATTTACTGCCCTAAGTCCAGTGTGCGAAGGTTCTCCGAGTACCATTAATTATACAGGATCTGCAGCTGCATCGGCAATTTATGATTGGACTTTCTTAGCAGGTACTCCCGCAACGGCTAATACTCAAGGGCCACATGCTGTATCTTGGCTTACAAGTGGAACATATAATTTAAATCTTACTGTTACAGAAAACGGTTGCGTTTCAGCTCCAACTCAAGTGCAGGTAATCGTAAATCCAATTCCAACATCTACTTTTACCGCAAGCAATCCTGTTTGTTTGAATGGATCAGGAACATTGCTTTATAATGGAACTGCTCCAGCTAATGCACTATACACGTGGAACTTCGGTGGAGGTAACTCCAACGTAACCGTAGGCCCGGGTCCGATTATGGTGGATTGGAGTTCGATTGGAACGAAAACTCTTACATTAAATGTTGTTTCATTGGGATGCGCTTCAACAACAAGTTCAATTGATATAGAAGTACTTGCGCTTCCTCTAGTTGATGCGGGTTCTAATATTGAAGTGTGTTCTGGAGCGATTGTTCCGATGGGAACAGTCGGAGATCCTTCCTATACTTACCAATGGACACCACTTCTCGGTATTGCAGATCCAACACAATCGAGCTCTACCATTCAATTGCAAAACAATACGCCCAACACTCAAACTTACCAGTTTACGTTAACTGCCAACGATGGTCAATGTTCTAATACAGATGCCATGTTGTTTTCGGTTACTGCCCCTCCAACAGTTGTTTTTAATATTCCTCCAGGGCAATGCTTTGAGGGAAATTCATTCGATTTTGAAGCGGTTGGAGAATTTACAAGTACAGCAAATTTTATTTGGAGTTTTGGTCCCAATGCGAATGTGGCATCTAGTTCAATTTTAAATCCATCTAACATTACATTCAATACAACGGGTTCTCAAAATGTATCGTTACAAGTAGATGATTCTGGATGTTTTAGTAATTTATTCATGTCCAATGTGCAGGTTTTTGAAGAGCCAACTGCCGATTTTGAAGCTGAAATTACTTCTGGTTGTATGCCGTTAAAAGTGAATTACATCAATATGTCAACGGTTCCAACTTCCCTCATGAATTATACGTGGAATTTTGGAATTGGAAATCCATCAAGTTCTTCAAGTCCATCATTCAATTATGAAGATGCGGGTGTGTATGATGTTTCATTGTTGGTAGAAACGCCTCAAGGATGTTCCGATACGATGTCTATGGATAGTTTGGTTCACGTATTTCCTGTGCCAACATCTGGATTCATTGTAGATAGATTTGAAGCCACTGTTTTAGATCCTAAAATTGAATTTACAAGTAATGCCCTATATGCCGATTCAGCATGGTACGTTATTTCTTCAGGAGATACCTTATTTGGATTTAATCAAAACTATAACTTCCCAGATTCTGCAGGTCTTTACTCCATTATGCAATATGTTTCGAATGAATATTCATGTAAAGATTCGACAGACAGAAGTATCACCATAACAACTGGATATAAGATTTTTATTCCCAATACCTTTTCACCGAATGGTGATGAAATAAACGACTATTTCTTACCAGTTGGCGAAGGTATCTCATCATATCATGTAACTATTTTTAATCGTTGGGGGCAGCAAGTTTATGCATCGTACGATTATGAAAATGGATGGGATGGACGAGATAATTCAGGTAAAATGGTTATACCTGGTGCTTATTTCTATAAAATAGATTTGATAGATGAAAAGAATTACGACCAACATGTAGAAGGCGTAATTAACGTTTTGCATTGATGAATATTAT
>JBIPLZ010000270.1:0-3692 GCA_044369395.1 Flavobacteriales bacterium
GTTGAGCAACCAGAGGAGGTGAATTCGATTGTCAAGCCTAACCTTTATAGAAATCGAAATGAAAAATAAAGAAACAAAAAAGGTGATTTTCCAAGGGAAACACTATAATGTCCCTCCAGGAGGTTCGTTAGGTTTATTGGCCCTCGGGAATGTTGGTGTTAGAGCTTGGAAAGAGGCGAGAGACAATTATTTGGCGAAAAATCCAATTGCGAGAGATGAAAAAAAATAAAGTGCTTTTGCTAGGTTGGGATTCTGCCGACTGGAAAATTATTGATAAATTGATTGCTGAGGGTAAAATGCCAGCCATTAAGAGCTTGATTGACCAAGGTGTTAGAGGAAAGATAGCGACCATGGATCCGCCGCTTTCTCCCATGTTATGGACTTCAATGGCAACAGGTGTTCGCCCGTTTAAACATGGTGTACTTGGATTTATTGAGCCTGATGGAAATGGAGGAGTCAGACCTGTTTCTTCGCATTACAGAAAAGTTAAGGCAATTTGGAACATGTTGACGATGGAAGGCTACAAGTCGAATATTGTCGGTTGGTGGCCTAGTAATCCTGTTGAAACAATCAATGGTTGTATGGTTTCCAATCTTTTTCAGCAAGAAAAGAAGGGTGCTGAATTAGTAGATGTGAACGAATGGCCTGTGGCTGAAGCATCCGTGTATCCTGAAAGCCTTATAGATCAATTGAAAGATTTGCGTGTTCATCCACTGGAAATAAGTTTGAATTTAATTTCACCTTTTGTTCCAGAAGTACTCAAATTGGGCAGACAGGAAGACAATAATTTAATGGTTATCTCCAAGTATTTAGCCCATGCCGTGACTGTTCATGCCACAGTAACTGAATTGATGGAAACACAAGAATGGGATTTTACAGCGGTCTACCACGATGCCTTGGATCACTTCAGTCACAGTTACATGCGTTTCTATCCGCCTCTTCGCGATCACATTGACAAAGAGGATTTTGACCTGTATAAAAATGTTGTCGAAGGAGCTTATGTGTTCCATGATATGATGTTGGAAAGGTTGTTAGGAATGATTGATGAAAATACAACTGTTATTGTTGTCTCTGATCATGGTTTCCATTCTGACCACCTTCGACCGGTGAATATTCCTCAGGTACCTTCAGGACCAGCTGTTGAGCACGCTCCGTATGGTATTTTTGTAGCGAAAGGTCCGGGAATAAAGAAAGGTGAGCAGATTTTTGGAGCCAGCGTGCTGGATGTTACACCAACACTTTTGGCAATTATGGATTTGCCTTTAGGGAAGGACATGGATGGAAAGCCTTTGGTTGATATTTTTGAGAAACCAAAAGAATTGAAATACATTGATAGTTGGGAAAATAGTGAGAGGTTTGGAGGAGAACTCGTTCCAACTTCCAATAGTGAAACATCCAACAATGAAGCTGCTTTGCAACAGCTAGTTGATTTGGGATACATCGATGAGGTCAACGTTGAAGGCGAAGGAAAGTACGATAAAATAAAAGGGCTAGTTAAGGAAAACAACTTTTACTTGGCAAAGTCATACGCCAGCGCAGGTTTCAATGATGAAGCACTGGAGATTTTATTGGAGATTGAAGACAAATCAAATCCGGATTACCGCATTCTATCGGATATTGTCAATAGCGCTATCCGATCCAATCGTTTTGCTTTGGCCGATGAATACATAAAGTTTATCCGTCATTCAAAAGTATTTCATGATAGCTATATTGATGTGATGGATGCCAAGGTTCAAATTGGTTTAAATAATCCTTTAGAAGGTATATCATTATTGAACAAAGCGGTAGAGTCAAATCCTAAGTCTTTTGAATTGCTCCTAGACCTGGGAAAAGTGTACAATGCCATTCAGCAAAAAAGCAAGGCAATTGACTGTTTTGACAAGGTCTTAAAAATTGACCCTGAAAATGCTTATGCCTACTATGGTAAAGGTTTGGCTTATCTCCGTGCTGAAGAATACGAAAGTGCGGTAGAAGAATTCTTGAATGCCGTTGATCGACTATACCATTTTCCGGTAGCGCATTTGCATTTGGGAGAGACATTGGCCTTAATGAAAGAATACGATGCTGCAATTGGAACACTTGAGCTCGTTCGAACCATGATGCCAAAAGTTCCTAAAATTTACAGGTGGTTGTTGGATTTATACGAGGTGACTGAAAATGATTCCAAGATTGAAGAGTACAAATCCATCGTGTCTAAAATGCAAATTGGTGCGAAGACCATCATCAGTGGTTTGCCGGGAGAAAAACTTGCCAATGCATTGGATTTCTTGGAATCAAATGGGGTGAATATTGGCGATTCAATAAGTTTATTCGACACGCAGCAAATTAATGTGATGAATAAGGATTGGTTGATTCAAATGTCGGGCGATATTATTTATGTGCCTATGCAATATTTCGGTGGGCTAAACGCCCTTCATTCCTACCGTTTTATTTTCATTCAAGACGATATAGAAGATGCAATAGCGTTCATCAATAAAAAAATGAAAATGCGCAAGAACACTTATAATTCGGAGTTGATCAAGGACTTTTATCGTCTTCATGATTCAACAAAAACTTGGTTCAGTCAACAACCGAATTTGGATATTTACTATATAAGTAATGTTGAGAAATTAACAGACTTCATTTAAAGTACTTTAAGTTTAGTTGATTTCTCAAAAAAAAATCGTAAAATTGCATCAGTTAACTTTAAATGATTTCATATGAAAAAAAATCTACAATCTAGATTGACACGTTACACAGCGGCTGCTACTGCAGTAGTTGGTGCTGTTGCCGGAGCAAATGCTCAAATTGTTTACACAGATGTAAACCCAGACGAAACAGTTGATGCCGTTAATAATGGTGGTCCTTCGTTTGGCTTTTTGGATTTGAACAACGACCAAGTGTTGGATTTCTATGTGTATTCTATCGATACAACAACTCCAACACCTAGTACAATCAAAACAACTTTGGTTGCTCCTTATGGTACGCTTGGAAATGCTGTTGCTGGTGATACTCCATCAGCATACGATTATGCTTTTGCACTGACTTCTGGAACATCTATCGATGCAGCTACTGCATGGATCGTTCCTACTGGTGCATTATCTATGGCCTTAAATGTCAATGGTGCTTTCCCTTATCCTTCTTATTGGGCAAATGGAGTTACAGACAAATACCTTGGTTTGAAATTTTTCGTTGCTGGTAATGCACATTATGGATGGGCTCGTTTGGATGTAACGAATGCTGGTGATGTATTTACTATCAAAGATTATGCATTCAATGCAACGCCTGACGCAGCTATTCTTGCAGGTCAAATGGCTGGTTTAACTGAAAACGTTGAGTCTACTCTTCATTTTGTGAACCAAAACGATAACACAGTTAAAATCATGTTGAATGGTTTGACAGACGGAACTATCACTCTGGTTTCTGCTAGCGGTCAAACTGTTTCTACTGGTAAAACATCTTCTGATGAGTACATCGTAAACTTGAACGGTCTTACTGCTGGAGTTTATGTTATCAACGCTGAATTTGCAGCTGGTAGAACAACTAAGAAAGTAATCGTTCACTAAGAACAAACTTTTTATTTTTGGAAGAGCCGACCTTGTGTCGGCTCTTTTCATTTATACACGTATTTTTATACCTGTTTTTAAATTTTCGTTGAATCATTGATGGAAGAAAATAAGAAGAAATACCAAGTCACTCCTGAAGGTTCCTTA
>JBIPLZ010000271.1:0-3691 GCA_044369395.1 Flavobacteriales bacterium
ATTTTATAACGTGTGTAACGATTCCCCAAATCAGGAAGTCGTTGTCGGGAGTTACTTTGATGGGTGTGTACTTGTCGTTGGCGGGCATCAACCAGATAATGTCTTTGTCGATTCGGATGCGTTTAATGGTGAATTCGCCATCGAGGTAACACACGGCAATTTTGCCATCGGCGGGACGAATGCTTTTGTCGATAACGAGTAGATCGCCATCGTGAATGCCTTCATCTTTCATCGATTCTCCTTTCACCCTTCCGTAAAACGTGGACGATGGATGCTTGATGAGGTGTTTGTTTAGGTCGATGCTCAGGTCGGTGAAATCCATTGCTGGCGATGGAAACCCGGCGCTTATTCCTTCCGATACCATGGGGAGCTCGAGGGCCGTATCCGACAATGCCGAGTAAATATCGAGGGTGTTGGAAGTATGCAGTTTGAGAGCGGCCATAATGCAGGAGCGGATGTGTGTAAGCGTCTTAAAAACAGGGATTTGATTTCTGTTGGGACGAAAATTCCGCTCAAGCAAGATACAAAAACAAGCAGGATGAATGCCTGATGTTGGACTGTTTTCTTGCAGATTTTCAAGAAAAATGCAGGTTGATTTGTTAAGGCGCAAGTTCTTTGCTCGGTATCTCTGGAATTTCCTTCGATTTGCTATAATATTACATGGTTCATCGACTTTTGGAGATAAAGTGAGTAAAATTACATGTATTTAAAATTCACGTAATCAATTATTTATGATGTGTGTGTTATGTGTTTTGTGAAAAATAATTGCACAATTGAAACATTTCTTACAGATGCAGTGTAAGAGATTTTGAATCCATTAGATGTTTCATCACCTAACCGAATCTAACATGAAACTATTTATTTGTCAATTTCCTATTGGTGCAAGTACATTTCTCTCTGTCCGATTGTTGAATAAGATAAACGGACCTCCATTCTGAATCACCCCATCGAATTTCATTCTTACAAACAAGACCTAAGGTAGTTCGGAACTCTTCTGAATGTACCTGAATGTTAGCAAGCTAACTGGGATTGTTATGTCTTTTCACAATTGTAAATAACCCCTAACTAAATACATAACAAATGCAAACACAAAAACAACGGATGAATCCGTTAAACAGAAAGTTGGTAGGCGCACTGCTGATCCTTCTAGCAACCTGCTTCGGCTCCAAGTTGAAAGCACAACAAGTGAGCACTTTTGATGCTCACCTTCAGAGCCTAAGTGCTCAAAATCGTGAGCAGTTAAAATCATTGGCCTATGATGAGCAGGCTACTGCTGTAATCTCCTCTTCTGGTATAAAAGTACTAGGCAAAGGTGCAGCTCAGGTATTGGATGTAAACGCATCTGATCTGGCTCGACTAAACTTCAACGATGCGGTTTTATCGCAAGTGAAATTTATTCGTATTCGAATTAATAGTTCTTCCGATTTGGCTTTAAGCCTTGACCTCGGCGGAGCTGCTGCATTGAAACAACTTTCCAATGTTATGGTAATGAGTGCTGTAGATGCAAACGAAGCTCAAATTGCCGATTCAATACTAGGAGCTCCCAAAGGTGTTTCAATTAGCTATAGCATTTCAATTCCTAATTAATTCTTTTAAACCTAACCAAAACTTTAAGTATCGTGAAAACATTTCAATCACTTATAAGAAGCTTACGCAAAGCCTTGCCAGCAGCTTTGATGATGTGCACAGGAATTGCAATGAATGCTCAAGTGCGTGTGCCATTTACGCAGCGAACGTCGGCATTTTCGCCAACACAAACCGTTTACAGTATAAATGGTGATTTTACCATGATTGGAAATACCAATCTGACGCTACAGAACTATTCAGCAACTGAATTAAATAGCAACCGTGCAATGATTCGGGTAGATGCTGATGGTATTGCTTCTACCAATAATTCATCTTCATCAACACTTACTTTTTCAACAGAGAACGGTGCAAATCCAGCATGTAGCCGTGTATTGTTTGCCGGACTGTATTGGTCGGCTCGCACCAATGCTACGCCAACCGAATTGCAGAAGCGTACCATCAAATTCCGCGGTCCAGGTCAAACCGAATACACTACTTACACTGCATCACCAAGCAACATCCGTTATCCGGGCGATAACAATATGTACGCAGGATTTGTAGAGGTTACCTCGCAAGTACAGCAGTTGGGAGCAGGTCAGTATTGGGCTGCCGACATGGCACTTACAACCGGAGACGGTGGTTCAACCGGCTACTATGGCGGTTGGGGACTTGTTGTGGTGTACGAAAATTCGAAAATGAATAAACGCGATGTTACCCTATTTGATGGGTATGCATACGTTGTGGGTGGAACTGCACAATGGGAACTCCCTGTTTCAGGCTTTACTTCTGCATTAAGCGGCGCTGTAAACACCAAATTGGGTATGATGGCCGGAGAAGGCGACGTAACCATTACGGGCGATAAATTCGAAATTCAGAAATTGAATTCTACCAATTGGGAGCTTCTTTCACATGGTGGAAATTCAACTAACAATTTCTTTAATAGCAGCATTTTTACTGGTGGAAATACCCGCAATCCAAACTTGGTGAACAATACCGGTATAGACATCAGCATGTTTAATATTCCTAATCCTTCTAATTCGGTTATCGGGAACGGACAAACTTCAACCAAATTCCGTTACAGTTCAACGCAAGATACGTACATCATATACTCAATATGTATGGCTGTTGATGCATACGAGCCGGTGGTAGAAGGTTTTCTTTCAACATTAAGTGTAAACAATATTCCAACAACTTCTGAAAATATTACAGTTGTACCTGGTGATGAAATTAAATACAAAGTTCAGATTCGTAACAGAGGAAATGAGGCGATTAACAATACTCGCATAGAAATTCCTCTTCCGTATGCTGCTATTACATATCAAGGAAGTTCAGTAAATGTTTATTCTCCTGCTTCTACATCTGCTCTTCCATATGTTGATGCTACATTAGGTGCAAATGGAACATTGGTTTGGGACTTTGGAACACTTCCATTGCCATCCGATCCAAATACTGTTTTAGGTGAAGTTACTTTTACCCTCAAGGCAAGCCAAAATTGTGATTTATATCGCAACTTTAATTGTTCTGCTCCAAGTGTACAAATTGATGGTAGCATTTCAGGTATTGGAAGCAATACTCAAATTTCAGTTGATGATCAGCCGCTTTATGTTGGTTTTTCAAGCATTGATGGTTGTAGCACAGAACCTCTTGTAGGCCCATTCAACATCGATATTAACTCAGCAGATTGGGTAACCGCTAATTGTCCAGCATCTGATGGTATTCGCGACTTTACTTATTGCAACAGAACAGAAGCAATTCCTGTTACTGATGTATTAGGATTCTATCCAAATGGTACTCGTTTCTTCAATGCTAACCAAACGGTTGAATACACGGTTGCAAATCCGTTTCCTAACCAAGCAGGTCCTATTACCTATCGTGCTTTGTTACCAGGTACAAGCTGCGTTCTTTCTTTTACAATCGGCATTACCAATATTACTTCAGTTCCAACTGCAGGTTCATATGAGTTTTGTCAAAATGGAGATGCTGTTGCTTTAGATGCTACGCCTAGCAATGCAACTTACCAATTGTACTTTTACGCTCCAGGAAGCAGCATTGCTCAACCTTTGTTGATTCCGTCAACTGTAAGTGCAGGAAATTTCGTTTATCAAGTGGCAGAAGGTCCTTCATC